>NZ_JAIGQA010000192.1:0-14471 GCF_019733245.1 Streptomyces sp. WAC04114 | reverse complement strand
CCGGGTGGGGGGTCCGGGGTTCTGAGCGTCGAGTTTCGGCTGACCGTCGGTGGGGGTTGTTCGCGCCCACGCGGCGGAGCCGCATATTGAGCACAGCCCCGCCCCCACAACAGGTCAGCCAAACTCCGCACCAACTCCGCACGGGAGCAGGGCCGTTCCCCGAGCCACCAATCCCCGGCCGCATGCATCATGCCGACGATCCCGTGCCCCCACACCCGCGCCAGCTGCTGCCCGCCCGGGCCGAGATCCAGCCGTTCCTCGATGACCTGCGCCAGCTCCTCGCCCATCCGCCGCAGCAACGGCGCGCTGTGCTTGCCGACATCGAACCCGGCGTCCCCCGGCTGGCCCCCCTCCGCGGGGTGCATCAGGAATCGGTACACCTGGGGCCGCAACTCGATCGCCGTGAGGTACGTGTCCAGCGTCGCCTCGACCCGCTCCCGCCGGTCGGCCGGCGCGTCGAGCGCCGCCCGCAGGGAGTCCAGCAACGCGTCCGTGTGCCGCGTGGCAAGGGCCGCGTAAAGTCCGCCCTTGTCGCCGAAGTGGCGGTACAGAATCGGCTTGGTGATGCCGGCTTCCGCAGCGATCGCGTTCATCGAGGCCTGCGGGCCGTCGCGCAGCACCACTCGGTCGGCGGCCTCCAGCAGCTCACGCCGGCGGCGGTCGGCGGACCGTTGCTGATCGGTCCGCTGCGTGGTGTCCATGGTCTCTCCCCACCCGTGCTGTTTCGATGACGCCTGCGCAAACTAACACTGAAGCGTGCCCAGGACACCGAACGGGTGCCGACCGGTCGGTAGGAGTTGACTTCCACTACCCGCCGGTAACAGACTGCTGTTACCGCAAGTAACATGCACGTGTGCCGCTGGAGGGGACGACATGGCCGAGTTCACCATGGAGCTCAACGACGAACAGAAGGAGGTCCGGGACTGGCTGCACGGCTTCGCGGCCGATGTGATCCGCCCCGCGGCCGCCGAATGGGACGAGCGTGAGGAGACTCCCTGGCCGGTCATCCAGGAAGCCGCCAAGGTCGGCATCTACTCCCTGGACTTCTACGCCCAGCAGTACTTCGACCCGACCGGCCTCGGCATACCGATGGCGATGGAGGAGCTGTTCTGGGGCGACGCGGGCATCGCCCTGTCCATCGTCGGCACCGGCCTCGCCGCCGTAGGCGTCCTCGCCAACGGCACCGAGGAGCAGATCGGCACCTGGATCCCCCAGATGTACGGCGACGCCGACGACGTCAAGGTCGCCGCCTTCTGCTCCTCCGAGCCCGACGCCGGCTCGGACGTGGCCTCCATGCGCACCCGGGCCGTGTACGACGAGGCCAAGGACGAGTGGGTGCTCAACGGCACCAAGACCTGGGCGACCAACGGCGGCATCGCCAACGTCCACGTCGTCGTCGCGGTCGTCGACGCCGAGCTCGGCTCCAAGGGGCACGCCTCCTTCATCGTCCCGCCGGGGACGCCCGGTCTGGCCCAGGGGCAGAAGTTCAAGAAGCACGGCATCCGCGCCTCGCACACCGCCGAGGTCATCCTCGACAACGTGCGCGTTCCCGGCTCCTGCCTGCTCGGCGGCAAGGAGAAGCTGGACGAGCGGCTCGCCCGGGCACGGGAGAAGGCGAAGCAGGGCGGTGAGCGCGTGAAGAACGCGGCCATGGCCACGTTCGAGGCCTCGCGCCCGGCGGTCGGCGCCATGGCGGTCGGCACCGCCCGGGCCGCCTACGAGGTCGCCCTCGACTACGCCACGACCAGGGAGCAGTTCGGACGGCCGATCATCGACAACCAGGGCGTCGCCTTCCAACTGGCGGACATGCGGACGTCCATCGACGCCGCCCGGCTGCTGGTGTGGCGCGCGTCCTGGATGGCGGTCAACGGCAAGCCGTTCACGGCGGCCGAGGGCTCGATGTCCAAGCTGTTCGCGAGCGAGACGGCCAAGAAGGTCACCGGCCAGGCGATCCAGATCCTCGGCGGCAACGGCTACACCCGGGAGTACCCCGTCGAGCGGATGCACCGTGACGCGGCCATCTACACCATCTTCGAGGGCACGAGCGAGATCCAGCGCCTGGTCATCGCCCGCACCCTCGCCGGTGTGCCGATCCGCTAACGGTGTCTGAGCGGCGTCAGCTGCTCGATGTCGTAACGCGCCCGCAGCTCCCGGATCGCCGCGTGGTCCGGCGGGCCTCCGCCGCCGAGGATCTCCAGCAGTTCCTCGAAGTACCGCTCGTGGTCCGGGGGCGGGCTCGCCTGGAAGAACATCTTCGCCGGCGTGTCCGTGGGGTTGGCGAAGGCGTGCGGGCACCCCGGGGGTACGACGATCACCGTCCCCGGAGTCGCCCGTACCACCCGGTTGCCCGAAGCGGACTCCCACCTCTGCCAGTGGTCGGGCGTGCGGATCCGCGGCTCGAAGGCGAGGACGTCCAGTTCGCCTTCGAGCACGTAGAACAACTCCTCGCTGCGCGTGTGCACATGGGCGCCCACGTCGAAGCCCGGCGGCACGACCACCTCGAACGTGGAGGCCACACGCGAGTGCGTGCCGGTCACCTTGAAGGTGACGTGCTGGGCGGGGGTCTGCATGATCCGGCCCTGGCCCGGTGGGACGAGCAGCCCCTCGCTCGCCGTCATCGCCGTCTCACCACGTCACGGGCAGGGCCACGGGCCCGCACATCCGCGTGCCCTTCCTGAACCGCACGTCCTCCGCCGGGAGGGCGAGCCGCAGGCCCGGTACGCCGTCCAGGAGCGCGTCCACCAGGAGCTCCGCCTCCATCCGGGTCGGCATCGCGTTCTCCCCGACGATTCCGTACAGCTCGCCCGGGTCGGGGTGGGGGAGTGAGCGCAGCAGTTCGTCGACGGCCCGGGGGCGGATCTCCGGTTCGGCGCGCAACCGTTCGGCGAGCTCGGGGCGGGTCAGCAGGACGTAGAACATCCGGCCGCAGGTGTCGGTGACCGCCTGGCCGTCGGTCTGGAGGAGGACCGCGAGTTCGACCGCCTCGTCCAGGGTGACCTCCTCACGGCCCACGGCGGCCCCGAGCAGCGAGGTGACGTCCTCGCCCGTGCCGCCCTCGCGCAGCCCGATGAGGTCGGAGAAGTAGGCGTCCATCTCCCTCTTGGCCTTCTCGCCGGCCTCGGCGCCGGGCGAGGACGACAGGATCTGCCGCGTCCAGGTGTGCATGCCCTGCCGGTCGGCCGCCGGGACGCCCATCAGCTCGCAGATCACCGCGACGGGGAACGGGCCGAGCACGGCCTCGCACAGGTCGGCCGGCGGGCCGTCCTGGAGCATCTCCTCGACCAGTTCCGCCAGCATGCGCCGGGACCGCTCGCGCACCCGCTCCACCCCGCTCGCCGTGAACGCGGCGGCGACACTCCGGCGCAGCCTGACGGGGTCCGCCGGGTCCGGGAAGCCCACCGCGCCCCGGGCCGGTTCGACGCGCGGGGGCAGGTCCACCGTCTCCTCGCTCATGTCACCCTCTCTCTTCCGCGCTGTTCCAGCGGCCCAGGGACATCTCGGCGGTGATGCCGGGACCGAACCCGGCGAGCAGCCCGCGCGCCTGGTCCCCGGGACCACCGTCGTCGAACAGCCGGCGCAGCGCGTCCAGGACGACGGCGCTGGCGATGTTGCCGTACTCGGTGAGCGTGGCCCGGCTGAAGCGGAAGGCGTGCGGGTCGACGCGCAGGAAGGTGCTGAGGTCGTCGAGGATGCGGGGCCCACCCGCGTGGACGATGTAGAAGTCCAGGCCGGAGGCGTCCCAGCCGTGGTCGCCCGCCAGGTCCTTCAGCGCCGGTGCGAGCGGCTCCATGGTCGACGGGACCCGCTTGTCCAGCAGGAAGTGGAAGCCGGTCGCCTTCACGTCGTACATGATCCAGTCGTCGGTCTTGGGGATCAGGTACGAGCCGTTGCGTTCCAGACGGACGCCCTCGCCGCCCCGGCCGCGGACCACGGCGGCGGCGATGCCGTCACCGAACAGCCCGTTCGACAGCAGCGAGCCGACGCCGATGTCGGTCGGCTGGTAGCACAGCGAGCAGAACTCGCAGGCCACGATCAGCACATTGGCCTCGGGGTACGCCGTGCAGAAGTCGTGGGCACGGTTGATCGCCGCGCCGCCGGCCGCGCAACCCAGCTGGGCCACCGGGAGCTGACGGGTGGTCGGGTCGAAGCCCATCTCGTTGATCAGCCACGCCGTGAGCGAGGGCATCATGAAGCCCGTGCACGACACGTAGATGATCAGGTCCACCTCGGCGGTGAGCAGCTCCGCGTCGTCCAGCGCCAGCTGCACGACCGCCGGCACCCGGGCCTTCGCCTCGGCCTCGTAGAGCTTGTTGCGGTCCTCGAACCCGGGGTGCTTCAGCGTCTCCTCGATGGGCTGCACGATGTGCCGCGTGCGCACGCCCGTGTTCTCTATCAGCCGGAGGGCCAGCGGCAGTTGAGGGTGGCCGGCGTGGCGCTCACGCGCCAGCTCCAGCGTCTCCTCCATCGTGATCACGTGCTCTGGGACGGACACCGAGGGTCTGCACAAAGTCGCCATGAACCGTGCCTTTCGCCTCCCGGAAGGCCCTTAGGCCCCGGTCAGAAGGTGGTTCACCTCAAGGGTGGTCCACCCACGATCACCCGCCCCTTCGCCGACTTCGCGCCGGACTACTCCGTATCAGGGATGGCATGCCAGGCTCGTCCCGACACTGCGACGACGGAGGACGCGATGACGCACCCGGCCCGGGCCCTGCTGGAGACGACCACCGCGGCCCTGGCCCCCGATCCGCGGGCCAATCCGCTGGTCCCCCGGATCGCCGACGGCACGGCTCCCCTCACCACCCTCGCCGCGCTCGCCCTGGAACAGACCTGGGTGATTCCCGCGGACCGCAGGGCGTTCGAGTTCCTGGCGGAGCGCGGAGAAGCGACCGACCCGCAGGCCGCGGCGTTCTTCTCGGCGCTGGCCGAGGGCGAGGCGCTGGCGGGTGCGCGACTGACGGCGTTCACCCGGGCGTGCGGCGTGGACGAGCCGGGGGAGGCGTCGTACGAGCCCCTGCCCGGCTGCCAGGCGTACCCCGCCTACGTCGCCTGGCTGGCCCTGAACGCCGCACCGGCGGACGTGGTCCTGGCGCTGACGGCCAACTTCTCGGCGTGGGGCGGCTATTGCGCGACGATCGCGACCGCGCTGCGGGAGCGGTACGGCTACACCGAGGAGGCCTGCGCCTTCTTCGACTTCTTCGCGCTGCCGTCGCCGGAACTGGACCGGATGGCGACGGCGGCGGTACAGGCGGGGCTGGACGGCGGGCGCCTGGACGAAGAGCGAGCGCACACATACGGCCGCCTGCTGCAGAACTACGAGGCGATGTTCTGGAACGCGTTGACTCCAGTGCCCTGACTACGTCGACTCCCGTGCCCCGGCTACGTCGCGGTCCCGCTGCTGTGCGCGATGCACGCCACATCGATGCGGTCGGCCAGTTTCGCCAGCTCGATGGCCAGCTCGGCCACCGTGTCCTCGTCCAGCCCCGACTCCCCGCCCTCCACGAGCCGCACCCACCGGCCCCCCACCGTCCGCAAGAGCTTGCTGACATCCGCGGCAGACACCTGCAAGGTCCCGCGGTCGTCGACGATCAGAGGCAGAGTCACTTCGCGGTTCACAGACGGGATCGTAGCCCCGCAACACTCACGCACCATGCCAAACAGTGGTGATGTTGCAGAACTCGCGGATTCCGTGCCCGGACAGCTCACGCCCGTACCCGGACCGCTTCACACCGCCGAACGGGAACGCCGGATGGGACGCGGTCATGCCGTTGAAGAACACCCCGCCGGCCTCCAGGTCCCGTACGAACCGGTCGACCTCCTCCTCGTCCCGCGTCCACACGTTCGAACTCAGTCCGAACGGAGAGTCGTTCGCGATCAGCACGGCCTCGTCCAGATCGGCCGCCCGGTACAGCGTCGCGACCGGCCCGAACGCCTCCTCCCGGTGGATCCGCATCTCCCGGGTGATGCCGGCGAGGACCGACGGCGTGTAGTACCAGCCGGGCCCGTCCGGCCGTTCGCCACCGCACAGCACCTGCGCTCCACTGCGTACCGCGTCGTCGACCAGTTCCTCCACATCGCGCAGCCCCTGCTCGCTGGCGAGCGGCCCGACCTCGGTGTCGTCGGACATCGGGTCGCCGACCTTCAGTGCCTTCATGCCGGCGGTGAACCGCTCGGCGAAGGCGTCGTAGACGTCCGTGTGCACGATGAACCGCTTCGCGGCGATGCAGGACTGCCCGTTGTTCTGCACCCGCGCGGTCACCGCGACCTCGGCGGCCCGGTCGATGTCGGCGGAGGGCATGACGACGAACGGGTCGCTGCCGCCCAGCTCCAGCACCGTCTTCTTGATCATCTCTCCGGCGGTGGAGGCGACCGCGCGGCCCGCCGGCTCGCTGCCGGTGAGCGTGGCGGCCTTGACCCGCTCGTCGCGCAGGATCTCGTCGACCGCGCCGGAGCCGATCAGCAGGGTCTGGAACGTGCCCTCGGTGAATCCCGCCCGGTGGAAGAGGTCCTCCAGGTAGAGGGCGGTCTGCGGGACGTTCGAGGCGTGCTTGAGCAGGCCCACGTTGCCCGCCATCAGCGCCGGCGCGGCGAAGCGGATCACCTGCCACAGCGGGAAGTTCCACGGCATCACCGCGAGCACCGGACCGAGCGGCCGGTAGCGGACCCGCACGCGTGAGGCGCCGGAGTCCTTCACATCGGAGTCGGCGGGTTGCTCGTCGGCGAGGAGTTCCTCTGCGTGGTCGGCGTACCAGCGCATCGCCTTGGCGCACTTCGCCGCCTCGGCCCGGGCCTGCTGGATCGGCTTGCCCATCTCGGTGGTCATCACACGGGCGATGTCCTGCCGGTCCTCTTCGAGGAGGTCGGCGGCCCGGTGCAGCAGCCGGGCACGCTCGTCGAAGGTCGTCGTCCGGTACGTGCGGAACGTGGCCTCGGCGAGCTGGAGCCGGCGCTCGATCTCCTGCTCGTCCATGGCCTCGTACGTCTTGAGCGTCTCGCCGTTCGCCGGGTTCACCGTTGCGATGGGCATGGCTGACCTCCCTCGGAGCGGGCTGTGTCTCGACCTTCCCGCGCGGCGGAGTGGACCGCAACGCGGGAGCGTCTCCTCAGGGCGAGTGCTCCGCCAGCCGGTCGAGAAACGCCGTCTGCGCCTTGACGATCACCGAGCGGGCCCGGTCGAGGCCGAACCAGGCCACCCGGTCCAGTTCCGGGAACTCCTGGAGCCGTCCGGATCTCGGTGGCCACTCCATCCGGAAGGTGCCGGGCGTGATCGTCGCCGGGTCGAGGTCCGCCCGGATCGCCCAGGCTGTGACGATCTTGCCGCCTGTCTGCCGGACCTCGCCGAGGTCGATGGCCTCGCCGTCGGGCGGGGGCAGCCCCAGTTCCTCCTGGAACTCGCGGCGGGCGGCCTCCCAGGCGGGCTCGTCCGGCTCGTACTCGCCCTTGATCACGGTCCATGCCCCCGCGTCGCGCCGGGCGAAGAACGGGCCGCCCATATGGCCGAGCAGCACCTCGAGGCCGTCGTCGCCGGGGTGGAAGAGCAGCAGGCCTGCGCTGCGCTTCACGGCCTCACCTCCGGGTGCGCGGCGAGCAGCGCCTCGACCGTGTCGGCGTCCTCGGGGCGCTTGTCCTCCCGGTAGCGGACGACACGGGCGAAGCGGAGGGTGACGCCGGCCGGGTAGCGGGTGGAGCGCTGCAGCCCGTCGTAGGCGATCTCGACGACGAGTTCGGGGCGGACTCGCACCACGTGGTCGTCGGTCTCGACGGCGAGCTGCTGGAGGCGTTCGGTCTGCCAGGTGAGCATCGCGTCCGTCATGCCCTTGAACGTCTTGCCGAGCATGGCGAGGCCGCCGTCGGCGGTGCGGGCGCCGAGGTGGAGGTTGGAGAGCTTGCCGGTGCGGCGGCCGTGGCCCCACTCGGCGGCCAGGACGACCAGGTCGAGGGTGTGGACGGGCTTGACCTTCAGCCAGGAGGCCCCGCGCCGGCCCGCGCTGTAGGAGGCGTCGAGCGCCTTGGCCACGACGCCCTCGTGGCCGCGCTTCAGGGTCTCGGCGAGGAACTCCTCCGCCGTGGGCGTGTCGTCCGGCCCGGAGACCAGCGTGCGCCGCACCCGCATCGGCTCGGGCACCAGCCGGGCCAGTTCGGCGTGCCGCTCGGCGAAGGGCAGGTCGAGCAGGTCGTGGCCGTCGACGGACAGCGCGTCGAAGAAGACGGGGGAGACCGGAACCGCGCGGGCGGCGGTCGCCACGTCCGTGCGGGAGCCGACGCGGCCGGCGGTCTCCTGGAACGAGCGGGGGCGTCCGGCCTCGTCGAAGGAGATCACCTCGCCGTCCAGGATGAACCGCTCGCCCCGCAACCGAAGCGCGGCGGCCGTCACTTCGGGCAGCCGGTCGGTGATGTCGTCGAGGGTGCGGGTGTAGAGCCGCACGGTGTCGCCGTCGCGGTGCACCTGGACGCGGATGCCGTCCAGCTTCTCCTCGACCGCGCAGGCGCCGAGCTTGTCCACCGCCTCGGCCACCGAGGAGGCGCTGTGCGCGAGCATCGGCCAGACCGGGCGGCCGACGGTGAGGCGGAACCGGTCGAGGGCGGCGGGGCCGTCAGCGAGCAGGGCCTGTGCGACCGTCTGGAGGGAGCCCGCGAGCATCACGGCCCGCCGTACGTCCGCGGGCGGCGCCCCGGTGGCCTGGGCGAGGCCCTCCACCGCCACGGCGTCCAGGGCGCCCTGCCGCACCTCACCGGTGAGCAGCCCGAGCAGGAACCGCTGCTCGTCCTCGGTGGCGGCGCCCATCAACTCCCCGACCAGCCGGGACCGTTCGGCCTGGGAGCCGGGTCCTGACACCTTGGCGAGCTCCGCCAGCCTCGCGTCCACCTCGCGCACGGTCAGGCCCGGCTCGGACGCCGGAACGACCGGGCGGCTCAGCACCTTCCAGCCGACGCCGATCCGCCCTTGCGGCAGCCGTCCCGCCAGGTACGGGATGACGATCGGGACGTCGTCGGCCTCCGCGACCCGGAAGAGCTCCGCGAGCAGGGCCGTCTTGCGGGAGCGCGCCGAGGTGGCGGCGACCTCCTGGGACACTCGGGCTAGCCGGTGCAGCAGCATGCAGTCATGGTGCACCGGAGGCGGGGCCTCTACACCTGGGCGGCCGCGTCGAGGTCGGACATCAGCAGGTCCCCGACGATCGCCGACGCCGCCCGGTATCCGCCGCTGGCCGCGTGCACGACCTGCTCGGCGAACCCGATCGCGTTGCCCGCGGCCCACACGCCCGGCACGGTCGTCAGGCCGGTCGCGTCGACCACCGGGTACGCGCCGAACGGCGTGTCGTGCAGCTCGGCTCCGAGCCCTTCCAGCAGGCCGGTCTGCGGAAGGGCCCGGGGCGCGAGGAACAGCACCGAGCGTGCGTGCTCCGTGCCGTCCGCGAGCCGGATGCCGGTGAGCCGGTCGTCCTCGACCATCAGTCCCGCGACCTCGCCGGCCACCACCTCCACCCCGGCCGCGGCGAGCCGGCGCAGATCCTCGTCGGACAGCTCCTCCTCGGCCACCGTGTGCAGGAAGAACCGCACGTCCTTCGACCACTGGGACACCATCAGCGCCTGGTGCACACTCGCCGGGCTCGACGCCAGCACCCCGAAGGGCTGGTCGCGCACCTCCCAGCCGTGACAGAACGGGCAGTGCAGCACGTCCCGGCCGAACCGCTCGGCGACCCCGGCGACGGCGGGCAGCTCGTCCTTCAGCCCGGTCGCGACGACCAGCCGCCGCGCCCGTACGGTCCGGCCGCCGGCCAGCAGGACGGTGAAGCCCTCGCCCTGCGCCGCGGTGAGGTTCTCGCCCTGTGCCTCGGTGAGGTTCTCGCCCTGAACGCCTGCGAGGTTTTCGCCCCGCGTCACCTCCACCACCCGGTCCCGCACGAGCTCCACGCCGTAGCGCGCGATCTCCTCCCGGCCGAGCGCCAGGAACTCGGCGGGCGGCATGCCGTCCCGCGTGAGGAAGCCCTGCATGTGCGCGGCGGGCGCGTTGCGCGGTTCGCCCGCGTCGACCACCAGCGTGCGGTGCCGGGCCCGCCCCAGCACCAGCGCCGCGGACAGGCCCGCCGCACCCCCGCCGATGACGACCACTGCGTACTTCTCGGTCATGTGACCACCTCCGCTGCCGAGCGTCGCCCCGGCACCGCGGGATTGACAAACAACTTTGCCGAATCTGCAATACGACCATGACGACGGACGAGGTACTCGCGGGCGTGGGCCCCCGGCTGCGGCAGATGCGCAAGGAACGGGAGGTGACCCTGGCGGCGCTCTCCGAGACCACCGGCATCTCCGTCAGCACCCTCTCGCGGCTGGAGTCCGGCCTGCGTAAACCCAGTCTGGAACTGCTGCTGCCCATCGCGCGCGCCCACCAGGTGGCGCTGGACGAACTTGTCGGCACCCTGCCCGCCGGAGATCCGCGCGTGCGGTCGAGGCCGATCGTCGGGGGCGGCCGCACCCACTGGCCCCTCACCCGCCAGCCCGGCGGCCTGCAGGCCTACAAGGTCCTCGAACCCAAGCGCAGGCAGGATCCGGATCCCCGCACGCACGAGGGCTACGAGTGGCTGTACGTGCTGTCCGGGAAGCTGCGCCTGGTGCTGGGCGAGCACGACGTGGTGCTCACGGCGGGGGAGGCGGCCGAGTTCGACACCCGGGTGCCGCACTGGTTCGGGTCGACGGGGGAGGGGCCCGTGGAGTTCCTCAGCCTGTTCGGGCCGCAGGGCGAGCGGATGCATGTGCGGGCCCGGCCGAAGGGTGCGTGACGTACGAGAACCCTCTGCGCGTGACTTTGCCCGGAGACTGTTCCCTGATCGGCAAGCGACCGCTTAGTATGCGAACCGACCCCGGTCAGACGAAGCAGTCCCCCGTGGAGGCCCCGCATGCAGGCATGGCAAGTGCACGAGAACGGCGAGCCGGGCGAGGTGATGCGGCTCGAGGACGTTCAGCCGCCCACGCCCGGTGACGGCCAGGTCCTGCTGAAGGTACGGGCGGCCAACATCAACTTCCCGGACGCCCTGCTGTGCCGCGGCCAGTACCAGATCAGGCCGCCGCTGCCGTTCACGCCGGGCGTGGAGATCTGCGGCGAGACCGAGGACGGCCGCCGGGTGATCGCCAACCCGGCGCTGCCTCACGGCGGCTTCGCCGAGTACGCCGTCGCGGATGCCGCAGCGCTGCTGCCCGCGCCGGACGCCCTCGACGACGCCGAGGCCGCGGCCCTGCACATCGGCTACCAGACCGGCTGGTTCGGTCTGCACCGCCGGGCCGGTCTTCAGGCCGGCGAGACCCTGCTCGTCCACGCTGCCGCTGGAGGGGTCGGCAGCGCGGCCGTGCAGCTCGGGAAGGCCGCCGGCGCCACCGTCATCGGTGTCGTCGGCGGCTCCGGGAAGGCGGCCGTCGCCCGTGAGCTGGGCTGCGACGTGGTGGTCGACCGGCGTTCCGAGGACGTCGTCGCCGCCGTCAAGGAGGCCACCGGCGGCCGGGGCGCCGACGTCATCTACGACCCGGTCGGCGGTGAGGCCTACACTCAGTCCACCAAGGTCGTCGCCTTCGAGGGGCGCATCGTGGTCGTCGGCTTCGCCAGCGGCACGATCCCCAGCCCGGGCCTGAACCACGCCCTGGTGAAGAACTACTCAATCCTCGGCCTGCACTGGGGCCTGTACAACACCAAGAACCCCAAGCTGGTCCAGCACTGCCACGACCAGCTCACCGAGCTGGCCGCCCGAGGCGCGATCAAGCCGCTGGTGAGTGAGCGTGTGCCGCTCGGCGGAGCGGCCGCCGCCGTGCAGAAGGTGGCGGACGGCCTGACCACCGGCCGCGTCGCGGTCGTTCTTGAGGAGGCGGCATGACCGACGCCGAGGAACTGCGCAACCGAACCCGGGAGTTGCTGGCGGCCCACCCGCCGGCCTCCACCGACCGCCTTGACTTCCTGCGGGCCCGCTTCGACGCCGGACTCGCCTGGGTCCACTACCCGGAGGGCCTCGGCGGGCTCGGCGCCCCCCGCTCCCTCCAAGCCGTGGTGGACGTCGAACTGGAGGCCGCCGGCGCACCCGACAACGACCCGCGGCGCATCGGCATCGGCCTCGGCATGGCCGCGCCGACGATCCTCCAGTACGGCACCGAGGAGCAGAAGCGGCGCTTCCTCCGGCCCCTGTGGACGGGCGAGGAGGTCTGGTGCCAGCTGTTCAGCGAGCCGGGCGCCGGGTCCGACCTCGCCGCGCTGGGCACCCGGGCCGTCCGTGAGGGCGAGGACTGGGTCGTCAACGGGCAGAAGGTCTGGACGTCCAGCGCCCACGTCGCCCGCTGGGCGATCCTCATCGCCCGCACCGACCCGGACGTGGCCAAGCACCGGGGCATCACGTACTTCGTCTGCGACATGACCGACCCGGGTGTCGAGGTGCGGCCGCTGCGGCAGATCACCGGTGAGGCCGAGTTCAACGAGGTGTTTCTCACCGACGTCCGCATCCCGGACGCGCGGCGCCTCGGCGCGGTCGGCGAGGGCTGGAAGGTCGCGCAGACCACGCTGAACAACGAGCGCGTGGCCATCGGCGGCATGCGACTGCCCCGCGAGGGCGGCATGATCGGCCCGATCTCGAAGACCTGGCGCGAGCGGCCCGAGCTGCGCACCCACGACCTGCACCAGCGGCTGCTGAAGCTCTGGGTGGAGTCCGAGGTGTCCCGCCTCACCGCGGAACGGCTGCGCCAGCAGCTCGTCGCGGGCCAGCCCGGCCCCGAGGGCGCCGGCATGAAACTGGCCTTCGCCCGCCTCAACCAGGAGATCAGCGGCCTGGAGGTGGAACTCCTCGGCGAGGAGGGCCTGCTGTACGACGACTGGACCATGCGGCGCCCCGAGCTGGTCGACTTCACTGGCCGCGACGCCGGCTACCGCTACCTGCGTTCCAAGGGCAACAGCATCGAGGGCGGGACCAGCGAGGTCCTGCTGAACATCGTCGCCGAGCGCGTCCTGGGCCTGCCCGCCGAGCCGCGCACCGACAAGGACGTCGCCTGGAAGGACCTCGCCCGATGAGCGACCTGTTGTACTCGGAAGAGGAAGAGGCGCTGCGCGCCGCGGTCCGCGACCTGCTCACCGACCACTGCGACGCACCCGGCGTCATCGCCCGCACCGAGTCGGACACCCCGCACCACCTGGCCCTGTGGAAGGCCCTCACCGAGGGCATGGGCCTCGCCGGACTGCTGGTGCCCGAGGAACTCGACGGCCAGGGCGCCACGCACCGCGAAGCCGCCGTGGTGCTGGAGGAGCTGGGCCGCGCGGTCGCGCCCGTGCCGTATCTGACGAGCGCGGTCGTCGCCACCGAGGCCCTGCTGGCCTGCGGAACCGATGACCTGCTTCGCGACCTCGCGACCGGCACGAAGATCGGCACCCTTGCGGTAGCCCTGAACGTCGCACCGGGCGCCGCCTACACGGTCGTCCGGCACGAGGACGGGCTGCTGCACGGCGATCTCACCGGCATCGCGGACGCGGCTGTCGCGGACGTCCTGCTCGTGCCGGCCGACGACGGCGGTCTGTACGCGGTCGACGCCACCGCCGCGACCGTCACGCCCCGGGCCTCCCTGGACCTGACGCGGCCGCTCGCGACCGTCACCCTCGACGGCGCGCCGGGCCGGCTGCTGGGCGACGCCGAACCCGCTGTACGCCGGGCCCTGCGCGCCGGCGCCGGGCTGCTCGCCTCCGAGCAGTACGGGCTGGCCGAGTGGGCGCTCACGGAGACCGTCCGCTACCTGAAGGAACGCAAGCAGTTCAACCGGCCCGTCGGCGGCTTCCAGTCGATCAAGCACCGGCTGGCCCAGCTGTGGCTGGAGGTCGTCAACACCCGTGCGGCCGCCCGCAACGCCGCCGACGCGCTGTCGAACGGCGAGGACGTGGACGTGGCCGTCACCGTCGCCCAGGCCTACGCCGCGCCTGTGGCCGTGCACGCCGCCGAGGAGGCCGTCCAGCTGCACGGTGGCATCGGCATGACGTGGGAGCACCCCGCGCATCTGTACCTCAAGCGCGCCAAAGCCGACTCGATCGCCTACGGCACGCCGGGCGCCCACCGCGAGGCACTGGCCGCACTGGTCGACCTCCAGGCCCCCTGAGGTCCGGCCCCTCAACTCCGGGAAAGCACCCGGGAAGCGCACGGAAGGACCCGCCCCACCCGGGGCGGGTCCTTCCGTGCGCTTCGGCCAGCGGGGTGGGCCCTTTGGTAGGCCTCGGCCACCTCGGGCGGATTCCTCGTGCGCCCCTGCGAAGTGAACGCGTGGCGGCAGTCCGGCCAACTCCGTGCGCGGGCCTGCTTCTTGAGCCTGCCGGGATCCATACTCACAGGGTTCCCGTACGGCACTTCCAGGGAGGCAGAGCATGGCCCTCACCACCCGTCGCACGGCCCTCACCACCCTCGGCGCGGCCCTCGCGGGCTCGATCGCCCTCCCCGCCGCCCCCGCATCGGCAGGCGAACGCACCC
>NZ_JAIGQA010000191.1:0-14620 GCF_019733245.1 Streptomyces sp. WAC04114 | reverse complement strand
TGCGGAGCCTGCGCCTGCGCCTGCTGCGGCTGACCGCCGCCGTACGGCCGCCCCGCAGCCCTACGGCGCCCAGCCCCCCGGTGGTTACGGCTACCCGGGTGCGCAGCAGCCCGGTGGTTACGGCCAGCCGCAGCCGGGGCAGCCGTACGGCGGCGGTCAGCCGCAGCAGGCGCAGGCGCAGGCTCCGCAGCCGCCGGCCGGGGACTTCTCCCCGTTCTGGTTCGCGGTGCCGGTGCCGCGGCCGCTGTTCGCGGAGGACGGCTCCCCCACCCCGATCGCCGAACTCGCCCCGGGTACCTGGTACCTGGCCGTCGAGCAGCGCGGCCCGGCCCTGGTCGCGCAGACGCAGGACGGCCGCCGCGGTGTCCTCCAGGACACGTCGGGCATCCAGCGCGGCTGAGCCCCACGGCCCTGTACGGCCCCTCGCCCTTCCGGGTGGGGGGCCGTTGCCGTACAGTCGTCGCCCCAGTCGGCTGACGCACCGTCAGGAGGCAGGTATGCGGCTCGGTCTCGCACTCGGCTACTGGGGCCGCGGCCCCTCCCCCGACCACGTACCGCTCGCGCGGGAGGCCGAACGGCTGGGCTACGACTCGGTGTGGACGGCGGAGTCCTGGGGCTCCGACGCGTTCACGCCGCTCGCCTGG
This sequence comes from Streptomyces sp. WAC04114, assembly GCF_019733245.1. Classification (NCBI taxonomy): domain Bacteria; kingdom Bacillati; phylum Actinomycetota; class Actinomycetes; order Kitasatosporales; family Streptomycetaceae; genus Streptomyces; species Streptomyces sp. WAC04114. The sequence goes on along the minus strand of NZ_JAIGQA010000191.1, from coordinate 13,976 downwards.
ATCGCCGCCCACACCTCCGCCATCAGGCTGGGCACGGCGGTTGCCCAGATGGCGGCCCGCCCGCCGACCACCACCGCCATGCAGGCGCTGACCCTCGACCATCTCTCCGGCGGGCGCATGATGCTGGGCCTGGGCCTGTCCGGCCCGCAGGTCGTCGAGGGCTGGTACGGCCGCCCGTTCCCCGCCTCACCGCTCACCGCCACCCGCGAGTACGTCGATGTCGTACGGCAGGTGCTGCGCCGCGAGGCCCCCGTCGAACTGGCCGGCCGCTTCCACTCCCACCCCTACCGCGGCCCGGACGCCACGGGCCTCGGCAAGCCCCTCAAGCCGATCACCCACCCGCTGCGCCCCGAACTGCCGGTCCTGCTGGGCGCCGAGGGCCCGAAGAACGTCGCCCAGACGACCCGGATCGCGGACGGCTGGCTGCCGCTGTACTGGTCGCCGACCCGGCCGGAGGTCTACGGCCCGGCCCTGGCGGAGCTGCCCGAGGGGTTCATGGTGGCGCCGATGGCGCAGGTCCGGGTCTGCGACGACGTCGCCGAGGGCCTGCTGCCCGTCAAGATGATGCTCGGCTTCTACATCGGCGGCATGGGCCACGCGGCCCGCAACTTCCACGCCGACCTGATGGCGCGCATGGGCTACGAGGAGGAGGCCCGGCGGATCCAGCGGCTGTTCCTCGAAGGCCGCAGGCAGGAGGCGGTGCTGGCCGTCCCCGACGCCTTCGCCGACGAGATCTCCCTGGTCGGTCCGCGTGAACGCATCGCCGAGCGGCTGGAGTCGTGGCGAAAGGGGCCGGTGACGGATCTCCTGGCCCTCGCGCCCGACCCGCACACCCTGCGGGTGCTCGCCGAGCTCAACTCCCGGTGAGCTGCCGTCACCAGAAGATCGCGATCGCCTCCAGCGTCATCGATCTCGTCCCAGCGGTAGCCGTTCTCGGGGTCGCGCCGGACGCCCGCCCGCTTGCCCCGTGGCACCGGCGTCCTCTCCCGAGTGGCCGGGCCAGGATCGTCGGTGATGCGGCTGCACCCCGAACGACCCTCCTGGGAACGTGGGTTGGCCGTCCGGGGAAGCGCGCGGCGGCGGCAGGCGGACGCGGCTCGACGCGCCGGGTTTCATCCAGAGTTCAAGGGCAATCCGGAGAGTATGTCCCCTCGGTATCGCAACGGTGCGAATCAGGCCGGCACGATCGTCGCGGTCGTGGCCGACATCATGGCACTCATCCTGGGTCTCTGGATCCTGATGTACCTACTGGACGCCAACCCCGGCAACTCGTTCGTCCAGTTCATCCACGACGCGGCCCGCTGGCTCGCCGGCTGGTCGCACGACCTGTTCACGTTCGACGAGGCCTGGGCCCGAGTGGTCTGCGGTTACGGCCTCGCGGCGGTGGTGTACCTGTTCATAGGCCACGCGATAGCCAATCGCGCACGGCATTGATGCCTCAGGGGCGCGGGGCTGTGTCGATATGCGGCTCCGCCGCGTGGGCGCGACAAGCCACGCACAACCCGCGCCCCGCACACCAGGCGAAACCCCCGAGCTCCTAGGCGCAACAGTCCGACTCGAGCCCCACAGGCAACTCCGCACCACCGAACACCTGGCACGTCGCCTCATGCCCACCGAGCGCGGCCACCGCCAGCAACAACGACCCCGCGGTCCACGTCGTCAACTCCCGCGGCCAGACCGCGTCGTCGTCGAAGACATACCCGGTCCAGTACAGCCCGCTGTCCTCGTCCCGCAGATGCTGGATCGACTGCAGGATCTCGAGCGCCCGGTCGGACTCCCCCATCGCCCACAACGCGAGCGCGAGTTCCGCCGACTCGCCTCCCGTGACCCACGGGTTGGGAACCACGCACCGCACGCCCAGCCCGGGCACCACGAAGCGGTCCCAGTCCTCCTCGATCCGGGCCTTGGCCTCCGCCCCGGTCAGCGCACCGCCGAGCACGGGGTAGTACCAGTCCATCGAGTACCGGTTCTTGTCGAGGAACCGCTCGGGGTGGTGGCGTATGGCGTGCCGCAGCGCACCCGCCGCCAACTCCCAGTCCGGTTGGGCCTCTTCCCGCTGCTCGGCGATGGCCAGGGCGCAGCGCAGCGCGTGGTGGATGGAGGAGCTGCCCGTCAGCAGCGCGTCCGTCGTCTCCGTGCCGTCGTCGTCGCGGCGCCAGCCGATCTGCCCGCCGGGCTGCTGGAGGCGCAGCACGAACTCCACCGCCGCGTACACCGCCGGCCACATCCGGTCCAGGAACGCGTCGTCGCCGGTGGCGAGGTGGTGGTGCCAGACGCCGACGGCTATGTAGGCGACGAAGTTGGTCTCCCGGCCCCGGTCGGTGACCGCGTCGGCCTCGCCGTCGGTGTAGGCCGCGTACCAGGAGCCGTCCTCGTTCTGGTGCCGGGCCAGCCACAGGTAGGCCCGCTCGGCGGCCTCGTGCTCACCGGCCGCGTCCAGGGCCATGGCCGCCTCGACGTGGTCCCACGGGTCGAGGTGGTGCCCCCGGAACCACGGGATCGCACCGTCCTCGCGCTGCACGGCGAGGATGCCGGCGACGGTCGCGGCGGCCTCCTCCGCGGTGAGGACCCCGGGCAGGACCAGGTGTTCCGTCCGGGGAGTGGTCACTTGGCGTCCGCCCCGGTGTCGGCCAGACGCGGCAGGTGCGGCTTGGTCGCGTACGCCACGAAGCTCTTGCCGATCAGCGGGTTCAGCGCCTGCTCGGCGATCCGGGTGGCCAGCGGCTTCTTCATGATGTCCCAGACGAGCAGCTTGTGGTACGCCCGCACCGGCAGCGCCTTGTCGTTGTCGACGCCGAAGGCGCATTTGAGCCACCAGTAGGGCGAGTGCAGGGCGTGGGCGTGGTGCGTGCCGTAGGGCTCCAGGCCGGCCTCGCGGATCTTCTGAAGCAGTTCGTCCGCCTTGTAGATGCGGATGTGGCCGCCCTCGACCTCGTGGTAGGCGTCGGAGAGGCTCCAGCAGACCTTCTCGGGGCCGTAGCGCGGGACGGTGACGGCGATGCGCCCGCCGGGCTTCAGCACCCGCACCATCTCCGCGAGGACGCCCTTGTCGTCCGGGATGTGCTCCATCACCTCGGAGATGATGACGACGTCGAAGGACTCGTCGGGGAAGGGCAGCGCGAGGGCGTCGCCCTCCATCGCCGTGGCGGTGGCGCCCTCGGGGGCCTCGCCGGCTTCCTTCATCGCCGCGAACCACTTCGCGACCTCGCGGATCTCCTCGGCGTTCTGGTCCAGCGCCACGACCTGCGCGCCACGCCGGTAGCACTCGAAGGCGTGCCGCCCGGCACCGCAGCCGAGATCCAGGACGCGATCACCCGGGGCGAGCGGGAACCGGGAGAAGTCGACGGTCAGCACGTGGCCCTGCTTTCGGAGTTGACGCCTTCTACATCTGCCGGGGCTGCGGAGACAGCACCTGCCGTGCCTACGGGTACGGCAGGTGCCGGACTCGCGGGGGCTGTGGGGACAGGACCCGTCGCGAGGGCCGGACGGCCGGAAGCCCGCGGCACGGCGCGCGTCCCTGCCCTGTCGATCTCCTCGCGGTAGCGGGCCACCGTGCCCTCAGCCGCCCTGGCCCAGGTGAAGTGGCGCAGCACCCGCTCGCGCCCGGCCGCGCCGAGGCGGGCGCGCAGCTCCGCGTCGGACAGCAGGCGGCCCAGGCCGGCGGCCAGCGCGTCCGCGTCGCCGGGCGGTACCGCCAGGCACGTCTCGCCGTCGCGGCCGGCGACCTCGGGTATGGCGCCGCCGGTCGTGGCGAGCAGGGGCGTGCCCGCCGCCATGGCCTCGGCGGCCGGGAGCGAGAAGCCCTCGTAGAGCGAGGGCACGCAGGCGACCTGCGCCGAGCGCACGAGGTCGACGAGCTCCGCGTCGGAGATGCCCTTGACGAACTCGACGGCGTCGGCGAGGCCGTAGCGCTCCATCGCCTGGGCGACCGGTCCTTCGGTGGGCCGCTTGCCGACGACGACGAGATGGGCGCCGGGGTGCTCGGTCCGGACCTTGGCCAGCGCCTCGACGAGGTGCACCAGGCCCTTCAGCGGCACGTCCGCGCTGGACGTCGTCACGATCCGGCCCGGCACGACCGGCACGGACGGATCCGGCGAGAACAGGTCGGTGTCGGCGCCGATGTGGACCACGTGGATGCGGTCCTGCCGGACGCCGAGGTGGTCGACGATCTCCTGCTGCGAGGTGCCGGACACGGTGAGCACGGACGGCAGCCGGCGCGCGACGCGCTTCTGCATGCGCGTGAAGCCGTACCAGCGGCGCACCGAGGCGCGCCGCTTCCAGCCGTCGGCCGCGTCCAGCTCCAACTGCCGGTCGACGGTGATGGGGTGGTGGATGGTCGTCACCAGGGGAGCGCCGACATCGCCCAGCAGGCCGTAGCCGAGGGTCTGGTTGTCGTGCACGACGTCGAACTCGCCGCGGCGGGCGCGCAGGTGGCGGCGGGCGCGCAGCGAGAACGTCAGCGGTTCCGGGAAGCCGCCCGTCCACATGGTCGCGACTTCCAGGGCGTCGATCCAGTCGCGGTACTCGCCGCGCCCCGGCGTGCGGAAGGGGTCCGGCTGGCGGTACAGGTCGAGGCTGGGCAGCTCGGTGAGGCTCAGCCCGTCGTGGCCCTCGTCGAGGACGGGGTACGGCTGGGAACCGATGACCTCGACCCGGTGGCCGAGGCGGGCCAGTTCGCGCGAGAGGTGCCGGACGTAGACGCCCTGGCCTCCGCAGAACGGGTTCCCTTTATAGGTGAGGAGCGCGATGTTGAGCGGTCGCAAGCCGTCGGCAGCGGGGTCCTGAGGAGCCCCGGCCTCCCTGGCCTCAGCGGTCACTCTGGGCCCCCTTCTCCCTGCACTGTCCCGCGAGATTACGCCGGGACGCTAATCTAGAACAAGTTTCAGACTTGATCGTCCGGAGGCTCTGAATCTACCGGCAGGTAAGGGTGCTGCGAGCAGTGGATCAGGTGATTCACGCCACGACCGGCGCCGTGCCATGCTGTGTGATCACTCGTCCTCACGGACGGTCACGGAACGGGACCGACCCATGCCCGCGGAAGCCAAGGTGAGCGCCAAGGTGAACAAGCCGGCCAAGGCGGAAGCCAGAGCGGCAGTGCCCGCCTCCCCGCCCCTCACGGAGCGGCAGGAGGCCCGCCGCCGCCGCATCCTGCACGCGAGTGCCCAGCTGGCCAGCCGGGGCGGCTTCGACGCCGTGCAGATGCGCGAGGTGGCGGAGTCCTCCCAGGTGGCGCTCGGCACGCTGTACCGCTACTTCCCGTCCAAGATCCACCTGCTGGTCGCCACCATGCAGGACCAGTTGGAGCACATGCACGGCACGCTGCGGAAGAAGCCCCCGCAGGGCGAGACGGCCGCCGAGCGGGTCGCGGAGACGCTGATGCGGGCCTTCAGGGCGCTGCAGCGCGAGCCGCATCTGGCCGACGCGATGGTCCGCGCGCTGACCTTCGCCGACCGCAGCGTGAGCCCGGAGGTCGACCAGGTCTCCCGGCAGACGACGGCGATCATCCTGGACGCGATGGGCCAGGAGAACCCGACCCCGGAGCAGTTGTCGGCGGTCCGGGTGATCGAGCACACCTGGCACTCGGCGCTGATCACCTGGCTGTCGGGCCGCGCCTCGATCGCCCAGGTGAAGATCGACATCGAGACGGTGTGCCGCCTGATCGACCTGACGGCGCCGACCACCGCGTGAGCACCGTGGGCCCCGTGAGCGGGGCCCATGACCCCGTACAGCCGGACACGACAAGGACCTACGAGACGGGTTCCCTTCGCCGGCATGGTCCGGATCAGGTGATGGGGGTCGCCTTCCGGTCGCCGGGCCTCTCGGCCCTGCGTCCTTCCGGCCTCTCAGCCCTACCGTCGCAGTCGGCACCAGCGGAAGTACTGACTTCACTTCTCGCCGATGTCGGCTACTCCGGTCGGACTCCCTCACTCGCCTCGTAGGCCGACTTCCAGCATAGAACGCCCAAAGCGGAATGAAACCCCTCTCGTCATGATTCTTCGGGCGCTACTCCTCGGGCGGGAACACCGCCTCCCCGCCGTCCCCGAGCGTGATCGTGATCGCCTCCGTAGGACAGCTCTCCGCCGCCTCCAGCACCCGCTCGTTCGCGTCCATGTCGGGAGCGGCGGGATGGGACTGGCGGGCGGCGTCCAGGTGGAAGCCGCCCGGCGCGTGGTGGAGGCACTGCGCGGAGCCGATGCACAGGGAGCGGTCGACCTCGACGTGCCAGCGGTCACCCATCGCTACGCGTCCGCCGGGAGGTGGATCATCTTGTACTCCAGGTACTCGCCGTACCCCTCGGGCCCGAACTCCCGCCCCAGGCCCGAGTTCTTGTAGCCGCCGAAGGGGCCCAGCATGTCCAGGCTGAAGGTGTTGACGGAGTACGTGCCCGTCCGGACCTGCCGGGCGATGTCGATGCCGTGCTCGACGTCCGCCGTCCAGACGCTGCCGCTCAGCCCGTAGTCGGAGTCGTTGGCGATCTTCACGGCGTCGGACTCGTCGTCGTAGGGGAGCAGGCAGATCACCGGGCCGAAGATCTCCTCGCGGGCGATGCGCATGGAGTTGTCGACGTCGCCGAAGAGGGTCGGTTCGACGTACCAGCCGCGCTCCAGGCCGGCCGGGCGTCCGCCGCCGGTGAGGATCTTGGCGCCCTCCTCCTGCCCGATGCGGATGTAGTCGAGGTTGCGCCGCTGCTGCCGCCGGGCGACCAGCGGGCCGACCTGGGTGGCCGGGTCCAGCGGGTCGCCGACCGTCAGGGCGCCCGCGGCGGCGGCGAGGGCGTGGGCGAACTCGTCGTAGCGGGAGCGCGGCAGGAGGATGCGGGTCTGGGCGACGCAGGCCTGGCCGTTGTTCATCCAGGCCGCGGGGGCGATGCCCGCGACGGCCGTCTCGAGGTCCGCGTCGGGCAGGACGACGGCCGCGGACTTGCCGCCGAGCTCGAGCGTCACACGGGTGAGGTTGCGGGCGGCCACCTCCATCACGCGCTTGCCCGCCGCGACCGACCCGGTGAAGGAGACCTTGTCGATGCCGGGGTGCCCCACCAGGTACTCGCTGACGTCCCGGTCGGCGGGCAGGATCGACAGCACGCCCTCCGGCAGCCCGGCCTCGCGGGCGATCTCGCCGAGCAGGTAGGCGTCGAGCGGGGACTCGGGCGAGGGCTTGAGGACGACCGTGCAGCCGGTGAGCAGCGCGGGGGCGAGCTTGGCGGCGGCGACGAACTGCGGGACGTTCCAGGGGACCACGGCGGCCACGACCCCGACGGGCTCGCGCCGCACCAGGATCCTGCCCAGGACGCCGTCGCGCCGCTCCTCATGGGTGAAGTTCCGGGCGACCGTGATCGCCGAGTCCCAGACCATCACGGCGCCGAGGGCCTGGGCGAGGACACTCCAGGAGTACGGCGAGCCGTTCTGGGCGGAGATCACGCGGGCGATCTCGTCGTGCCGGACAGCGATGGCGTCCTTGATCCGGCCCACGACCTCGATCCGCTCGTCGAGGCTCATGCGCGGCCAGGGCCCCTCGTCGAACGCCAGCCGGGCCGCCGCCACGGCCCGGTCCACGTCCGCCGTCGAGGCGTGCGGGACGCGCCCGATGACCTCCTCGGTGTGCGGAGAGATCACCTCGATGACGTCCTGGCCCAGGGGGTCGGTCAACTCCCCGCCGATGAACAGCTGTCCGTGTTCCACGAGCTCGGTCATGGCCGACTGCCTCCCCAGGGGCGTTCTCTGACGGTTCATCAGATATGCCCACTGATACCAGCCCCGCCCCGAGGAGTCCACGGACCGCGCACCACGGGGAGACCCCCATTGGAACCCGTTCTAGTTATAGTGACGGGGAGTCGGCGACAGGGGAGCCCATGACACAGGTGACCGACCACGGCGGAGGCGTCCGCTCCCTCCGGGTCCCGATCCCGGACAACCCGCTCGGCCACACGCTGGTGTACGTCGTCGACACCGACCGCGGCCCGGTGCTGATCGACACCGGCTGGGACGACCCGGAGTCCTGGGACACCCTCGCGGAGGGCCTCACGGCCTGCGGCACCTCGGCCGCCGAGATCCACGGCGTGGTCATCACCCACCACCACCCGGACCACCACGGGCTGTCCGGCAAGGTCCGTCAGGCGTCGGGCGCGTGGATCGCGATGCACGCGGCGGACACCGCGGTCGTACGGCGGACCCGGGAGGCCCGCCCCGCGCGCTGGTTCACGTACATGGCGGCCAAGCTCACCGCGGCCGGTGCGCCCGAGGAGCACATCGCGCCCCTGCGGCAGCCCCGCCACCGCACCCTGCCCGGCCTCTCCCCCGCCCTGCCCGACCGCGACATCGTCCCCGGCGAACTCCTGGCGCTGCCCGGCCGCCGACTGCGCGCGATCTGGACCCCGGGGCACACACCGGGCCACGTCTGCCTCCACCTGGAGGAGGACCATCCGGCCCAACTCCCGGGTCGGGGGCGTCTGTTCTCCGGCGACCACCTGCTGCCCGAGATCACCCCGCACATCGGCCTCTACGAGGACCCCGAGGACACCACCATCACCGACCCCCTGGGCGACTACCTCGACTCCCTGGAACGGGTCGGCCGGCTGGCCCCCGCCGAGATCCTCCCCGCCCACCAGCACCCCTTCTCCGACGCCACGGCCCGCGTACGGGAGTTGCTCACCCACCACGAGTCCCGCCTGACCGACCTGCTGGCCCTGCTCGCCGAGCCCCTCACCCCCTGGCAGCTCGCCGAGCGCATGGAGTGGAACCGCCCCTGGTCCGACATCCCCTACGGCTCCCGCACCATCGCCGTCTCGGAGGCCGAGGCGCATCTGCGGCGACTGGTGAAGCTGGGCCGGGCGGAGGCGGTGCCGGGGAGCGAGCCGGTGACGTACGTGGCGGTCTGACGTACGTGGAGGACGGAGCGGCGTGCACGTGGTGACAGGCAGGTGTGCGCACAGCAGTGCACGCCCCTGAAGCACTAAAACGCGCCCTTCGCACGACCCTGACCATCGGCCAACTGTCCGGATAGCGTGCCCGGCGGGGTGCGGTCACCCCATCACGCGATCACTGGAAAGTGTGCATTGGGGGGCTTGCCGTGGGGGAAAGCATGTCCGCGGAGATATTCGTCTCCGCGTTCAATCGGCTCGGCTGGGACACGTCGATGGCGCAGCGGGGAGCCGCGGGGTATTCGTCGGTGCGGAGTTGGCGGAATTCGCAGACCGGGCAGGTGGCCGCGGCGGGTGCGGCCGCGATGGCGGTGCCGGGGGCGCACGCCGTGGTCATGGTCGGCGATGTGGCGTTCCTGCTGCACAAGATGTCCGTCTGCGCATGGGGGATCGGCTTCAAGATGGGCGCGACGGTGGACGGAGAGGACGACCTCGCCGTCATCCTCGCCCTCTGGGCCGACGCCCTGGAGCCGGACGCGTTGAGCGTGACCTCTGCGGGGGCCGCGGCATCGGCGGGCTTCATCGCGTTCAACGTCGCCTACCCGACGTACGGAACCGCCGTGATGGCCAAGGCACTTGCACTGGGCGCGGGCAGTGGTGTGTCCGTGGTCGGCGGGAAGATCGTAGGGAAGAAGGGCGCCAAGGCCGCCGTGAAACTCAGCAAGCCGTTCATCAACAAGATCGCGCAGAAAGCGGCGGTGAAATTCTCCGCGGTTCTGGGCTCGAAAGCGGTGACGGGCTTCGTTCCGGTACTGGGCGCCCTCGCCGGGGCAGGGATCAACGCTTTCCTCGTCTCGAAATTCGCCGACGCGGCCGAGAGTTATTACCGTCATAAGCTGGCCGCCGAGAGCTGAGAACCGGCCACCGCCGTCCTCGCCTCGGCGCCCACCCGGGCAGGCACGCGCCTTCGGCATACTCCGGATGACGTCGGGGCATCGCCCCTAGGATGGTCGTGCCGCGACGCTTCAGCGCGTGCGGAGTTGCGTTCCACCGCAAGGAGACATGCCCATGGGCACCGAAGAGGCCGCACGCACGACGACCGGCAGCGGGGCCCTGGAAGGCGGGTGTGCCGGGCCCATGGTGCCGCGCCTGGCCCTCGGTGCCCGGCTGCGCGCCCTGCGGGAGAAGCGGGGCATCGGCCGGGCGGACGCGGGGCACGTCATCCGGGCCTCCGCCTCCAAGATCAGCCGGATGGAAGCCGGCCGCCACGGTTTCAAGCTGCGCGACGTCGCCGATCTGCTCACCCTCTACGGCGTCACGGACGAGGCCGAGCGCGCCACCCTGATGGCGCTGGCCGAGCAGGCCAACACCCCTGCCTGGTGGCGGTCGTACAGCGATGTCGTGCCGGCCTGGACGCAGACCTATCTCGGGGCCGAGCAGGCGGCGAGCCTCATCCGCTGCTTCCGGGTGCAGCGCGTCCCCGGCCTGTTGCAGACCGCCGACTACGCCCGGGCCGCCCTGCGGCTCGCGCACCCGGACGCCGGTGCGGCGGAGATCGACCGCCGGGTCGCCCTGCGGATGGCCCGCCGGCGGATCCTGCACCGGCAGCCGGCGACCCGGTTGTGGGCGGTGATCGACGAGGCGGCGCTGCGGCGCCCGGTGGGCGGCGTCGGTGTCATGCGGGACCAGCTCAGGCACCTCATCGAGATCTGCGGGCTCCCGCACGTGACGGTGCAGATCCTGCCGTTCTCCGCCGGTGCTCACGCCGCGGAGGGCGGCCCGATCACCATTCTGCGGCTGCCCGGCGGGCAGTTGCCCGACGTGGTCTACCTGGAGCAGCTCACCGGCGCCCTCTACCCCGACCGGCCGGCCGAGATCGAGTGCTACTGGGACGCCATGAACCGGCTGGTGGTCGAAGCCGAGTCGCCGGACGAGACTCCGACCATCCTGCACCGCGTCCTTCAGGAGACCTGAGGGTCAGCGCTTGAGGGCGACGCCGCCGTACTGGTGCACCTCCGCGGGCAGGCCCAGGGCCGCCGCGTCGGGACGCCAGCGCGAGCAGGACGCCACGCCCGGGTCGAGCAGCTCCAGGCCCTCGAAGTAGCGCGCGATCTGCTCGGGGCTGCGCAGGATGTACGGGATCGAGCCGCCGTCGTTGTACTGCTGGATGGCCCGGACGTACTCCTCGCTGGTGTCGGTGGAGTCGTACTGCACGAGGTAGCTGCCGGGGGGCAGGGCGTCCACCAGGCGTCGCACGATGGAGCGGGCCTCGTCGTGGTCCTCGATGTGGCCCAGGATTCCCATCAGCATGAGGGCGACGGGCTGGTCGAAGTCGAGTGTCTTCCCGGCCTCCCGGACGATGGCGCCGGGGTCGCGCAGGTCGGCGTCGACGTAGTTGGTGACGCCCTCCGGCGTGCTGGTGAGCAGGGCGCGGGCGTGGGCCAGCACCAGCGGGTCGTTGTCGACGTAGACGATCCGGCTCTCCGGGGCCACCCGCTGGGCGATCTGGTGGGTGTTGTCCACATTGGGCAGGCCGGTGCCGATGTCCAGGAACTGCCGGATGCCCTCTTCGGCGGCGAGGTGGCGCACGGCGCGGGCGAGGAAGTAGCGGGCGGCACGGGCACCGGTCTCGATCCCGGGGAAGACCTCACGGAACGCGTCACCGGCCACCCGGTCGACCTCGTAGTTGTCCTTCCCGCCCAGCCAGTAGTTCCAGATCCGGGCCGAGTGCGGCACCGAGGTGTCGATCTTGGGGAACGGCTCCTGCTCGGTCATGGACGCTCCTGAGTGTGTGGTCGAGGAAGCCCCACGTTAGCCGGTCGACACCCCGAAGAGGATCAACTCCTGCGCGGCACCCGGGAGTTCCACGGCCCCACCTCGGTCGCCCTCGTCGCCGGACCGGCGGCCCTGTACCGCGGGGCCCCGGCCCCCTCGGCCCGATTCCTACGTGCGGGTACAGTGAGCGGGTCGTCATCACACCGTACGGGGGAAAGCCGGTGCAATTCCGGCGCTGACCCGCAACCGTGAACCGCCCGCCGCGGGCGGTGAGCCGGATCGCTCCGTACGGTTCGTGACCGGCTCACGTGCCCGGCAGTCCGCCGGTGCACGGCACCGTCGAGGTATACGGAGCCGAGCCGCCGGGGGGTGCCCCGTGCTGCCCGGCTCCCCCACAGGGAGAGGCACCCGCCGATCATGAACGTCCGCCGCAGCGCCGCGGTCCTGGCCGCCGTCGCCGTGATCGGCGCCGCCACCCCGGCCGCCGCCGACCCGTCCCCGTCGCCCTCCCAGGCGTTCCCGTCCGCCCTGTACGGCGGCACGGACCCGAAGTACGACGGCGTCTGGCGCCAGTCGCTCGCGCTGCTCGCGCAGGACACCGTGGGTGTGAAGCCCGCCGAGAAGTCCGTGGAGTGGCTGGCGCGGCAGCAGTGCGAGGACGGCTCCTTCGCCGCGTACCGTCCCGACCCCACCGCCGCGTGCGACGCCAAGACCATGCTGGACACCAACGCCACGTCCGCCGCCGTGCAGGCCCTCACCGCGCTCGGCGGGCACGACGACGTCACCGGCAAGGCCATAGGCTGGCTGAAGTCGGTGCAGAACAAGGACGGCGGCTGGGGCTATTCGCCCGGCGGCGCCAGCGACACCAACTCCACGTCGGTCGTCGTGGGCGCGCTCGCCGCCGCGGGCGAGAAGCCGGACCGGGTCGTCAAGGACGGCAAGTCTCCCTACGACGCGCTGCTGAAGCTCGCCCTGCCCTGCGGCGGGGACGACGACGGCGCCTTCGCGTTCCAGCCGGACAAGAAGGGCGAGCTCGCCGCCAACGCGGACGCCACGGCGGCCGGTGTGCTCGGCTCCCTGGGCAAGGGCATGGTCGTCGAGCCCGGCAAGAAGTCCGACACGACCTGCGAGAAGGCCGGGACGCCTCAGCAGGCGGCGGCGAACGGCGCGGGCTATCTCACCGCCGCCCTGACCAAGGACAACGGGCACCTGATGTCCGCACTGGCCGGTGCCGAGCCCCAGCCCGACTACGGCAACACCGCCGACGCGGTCGTCGCGCTCGCCGCGCAGGGCGCCACCGCGCAGGCGGAGAAGTCCGTGCGGTGGCTGGAGAAGAACTCCGCCGAATGGGCCGCGCAGAGCGGTCCGGCCGCCTACGCCCAGCTGATCTTCGCCGCCCACGCGACGGGCACGAACCCCCGCGACTTCGGTGGCGCGGACCTCGTGAAGCAGCTGGGCGCCACGGGCCCGGCCCCGCAGACGGCGGAGCAGACCAAGGCCGCGGACGAGAAGAAGGAGGACTCCGGCTCGGACTTCTTCGGCGTCTGGTGGTACGTCGGCGTCTGCCTCGTCGCCGGCATCGGTATCGGCTTCCTGTTCACCGGCCGCAAGAAGAAGCAGCAGCCGTGATCCGCAGGGCCCTTCTCCTCCTCCTGGCCTCGCTCCTGCTGTGCGCGGGAGCGGGCCAGGCCCAGGCCGCCGGCTACCGGTACTGGTCGTTCTGGGAGCGCGACGGCGGTCACTGGGTCTACGCCACCCAGGGCCCGTCCCTGGCCCGGCCCTCGGACGGCGACGTCCAGGGCTTCCGCTTCGCGGTGAGCGAGGACTCCGCGAACGCGGCCCGGCCGCGCGGCAAGGCCGATTTCGCGACGATCTGCGCGAAGACGCCCGCGCAGGACGGCCGCAAGCGGGTGGCCCTGGTCCTCGACTTCGGCACCCCGTCGGACGCCCCCGAGGGCGAGACCCCGCCCGCCGCGCGCACGGCCTGCGCCCGGGTCTCCCCCGACGCGACGACGGCCGAGGCCCTGGCGGCGGTGGCCAAGCCGCTGCGCTACGACACCAACGCCCTGCTGTGCGCGATCGCGGGCTACCCGGAGAAGGGCTGCGGCGAACAGGTCTCGCAGCAGCGGACCCCGGAGCCCGACAAGCCCGCCGCGGAGCAGAAGGCCCCGTCGGACGACGGCCCGTCCCTGGGCCTGGTCGCGGGCATCGCCGTGGTGGTGGTCCTGGGCGGGGCGGCGATCTGGCAGGTACGGCGGCGTGGGTAGCCGTCCCGCCCAGGACCACCACCACGGCGATGCCCGCGACCAGGCCCAGGGACGGGCCGTCGTCCGACGGGGCCTTC
>NZ_JAIGQA010000190.1:0-14690 GCF_019733245.1 Streptomyces sp. WAC04114 | reverse complement strand
ACCGTCGACCCACCTCCCGCTCGGGCCCGCACATGGACGAACGGCCACTATCGCGGGGCGGACGTCCGCCCCGCGATAGTGGCCGTTCGTCCATGTGCGGGCCCGAGCGGGAGGTGGGTCGACGGTGGGGAAGAAGCGGACCGCGCCGGAGGTGTCCGAGTCGGAGCGGCTGCTCTTCGGCGGGCCGCTGCGCTACGACATGGGCTGGAACCAGCACGCCGACGCGTTCCTGGAGCTGAACTTCCGCGCCATGATCACCCGGCTGCCGTCCCTGCTCGCGTCCAGCCTGGAGCTGGCCCGGCAGGCCGACCGGGCCGCCGCGCGGATCGTGCTGGCCGCCGAGGCGGGCCGGGGCGTGGCGCAGGCGGTGGCCCTGCTCGCCGTCAACAGCGTGCTGGCCGGGCTGATGGGCGGCGGCCCGATCGACGACCGGCTGCGCGGAACCGTCCCCGCCCTGGTCACGGTGGCCGCCGTGATGTTCCTCGCCGCCCTGCTGCGGGCCGCGAGCACCTACGCCACCGGCCGGCTGGAGCCCAAGGTGGAGCGGGTGGCGACCGAGCGGTACCTGGAGCGGGCCGCGGCCGTGGAGCTGGCCGCTATCGAGGACCACGCCTTCCACAAGCTGCTCGACACCGCGCAGTACGGCGCCGCCTCCGCGCGCCGGATGATCTCCTACGGCACACGCGTGATCAACGCGATGATCTCCCTGATCGCGGCGGCGGGCGTGCTGACCGTGCTGCACCCCGCTCTGCTGCCACTGCTGATCACGATGACGCTGCCGAGCGCCTGGAGCGCGTGACCGTGGCCCGGCGGCGCTACGAGTCCTTCCACGCCTGGGTGCAGCACGCCCGCGCGGGCCGGCTGCTCGGCAACCTGCTGATCGAGCCCGAGGCGGCCCCCGAGATCCGGGTGCACGGGGTGGGCTCCTTCCTGTTGCGGCACTTCCGCGCGATGTCCGAGTCGGCCGAGGCCGAGCAGGCCCGCCTGGCCGGGCTCGCCGCCCGCACGGGCCTGATCGCGGCGGCGTGGACGGGTCTGGCGACGGTGGCGACGTACGCGACGCTGGGCGGGCTGCTGCTGGCGGGCGCGATGGCCCTGTCGGTGGCGGGTACGGCCGTGATCGCGATCCGGACCGGGTCGCAGAGCCTCGACACGCTCGTGGTGGAGGTCAACGCACTGCACGAGGAGGCGCTCTTCGTCGGCGATCTGCAGCGGCTGTACACCGAGGCGGACCAGTGGGCGATCCCGACCGGAGGCGCGCTGCTGCCGGAGGACCCGCGCGAGATCCGCTTCGAGAACGTCACGTTCCGCTACCCGGGAGACTCGGCCCGGCCCGCCCTCGACGACGTGACGCTGAACCTGCCGCTCGGCCGCATCGTCGCACTGGTCGGCGAGAACGGCTCCGGCAAGACCACCCTGGTCAAGCTGCTCGCCGGGCTCTACAGGCCGGAGCGCGGGCGGATCCTGTGGGACGGGGTGGACGCGGCGAGCGCCGACCGGCACCGGCTGGCCGAGCGGATCGCGATGGTGGCGCAGGATTTCAAGCGGTGGCCGTTCACGGCCCGGGTGAACGTCGCCCTGGGCCGTCCCTCGGTGCCGCTGTGCGAGGACCGGCTGGCCGCGTCGGTCGCCGAGGCGGGGGCGGAGGCGGTCATCGCGGACCTGCCGCGCGGGCTGGACACGCTGCTCGCCCGCAACTTCAGCGGCGGGCACGAGCTGTCGGGCGGCCAGTGGCAGCGGCTCGGCATCGCCCGGGCGGCCTACCGCAGGGGCCGCATCCTGATCGTGGACGAGCCGACGGCGGCCCTGGACGCCCGGGCCGAGCTGGAGGTCTTCGAGCGGATCCGCGCCCTGGCCGACAGCGGCCAGACGGTCGTGCTGATCACACACCGGCTGGCGTCCGTACGGCACGCGGATCTGGTGCACGTCCTGGACCAGGGCCGGCTCGTGGAGTCCGGCACGCCGGACGAGCTGCTGGCGACCGGTGGGCTCTACGCCGAGCTGTACGCGCTCCAGGCGGAGCAGTTCGCCCCGTCACCCGCGCCGGTCCGGAAGGTGCCGGCGCCGAAGGCGGTCTGACGGCACCCGTCAGGCGGTGGCGTCGGCCACGCCGCCGCTGCGCACGATCACCAGGAACATGTCCGTGGCGAGGTCCATGACGACCTCGGCGGGCAGGCCTTCGCTTCGCCGCGCCTGCGCGAACTCCTCCGCAGGCCAGGAGCCACGCGGCCCACCGGCGGGAAAGCGCTCGAGCACCGTTCGCCCGTTCACCCTGCACCTCCATGTAGCGCTGTACTCGTAGAGTTAAACGCCAACGATGGGGTGAACGGCTCGCGAAGTGACGGTTCTGAGACGTAGTTGACACGCGTTCACCACCAAGTGTGACCAACCTCTCAGCCTCTTGGCGGATGTGTTCACTTTCCGTATCAGTCGTCGTACTCGTCGTGATACCGGATGCGCTCACTTCCCGCAGGCGCCCCATAGGCCGACGCGCGCCCCTTGGGCTCCTCCCACTCCTCCTGCCGGCCGAGTGCGGTGAGGTCCAGCAGGCTGGTCGTCGAGCCCAGGCCGTCGAGGCCGCGCTCGTACGTCGTGTACGTGTGGAAGACCCGGTCGCGGTCTCGCAGGAAGCAGCTCAGGCCGGGGCGCTCGACGAGCTCGCCCTCCCGCTGCAGGGTCACCTCGAAGTCGTGGTTGAAGCCGCTGCCGTACGACGAGTACCAGGGGAGCGTCCAGCCCATCCGCGCCTTGAACGGCAGGATCCTCGGGTACGGCGCGCGGGACGCGGCGGCGAACGACGTGTCACGGGCGTGGAGATGGGCGAGATGCCCTACTTGGTCCAGGAATCCAGAGCAGCTGCGGCAGCCCGCGTCCCACTCGGGCGCGAACATGAAGTGGTAGACGACGAGCTGGCGCCGGCCCTCGAACAGGTCGAGCAGGGTGGCCTTGCCGTCCCCGCCCTCGAACACGTACTCCTCGTCGACCTCCACCATGGGCAGTCCGCGCCGCTCGGCGTTGAGCGCGTCCCGCGCGCGGGTGGCGGCCTTCTCCTTCAGCAGCAGTTCCGCGCGCGCCGCGCGCCACTCGCCGCGCGAGACGATCTCCGGAAGCGACATGGGCCCTCCTGTGACAACGGTCCGTCGGGGGTGGTGACCGGCGGGAGACGCGGAACTCATCGCTGCCCGGGAGAATTTCCGGAAGTTCTTCGCCGCGCCGCGGATGCGGGGGGCTTCGGTTGTCGTACCGCGGATGCGGCGGCGTCAGGTGTCGTACCGCTGGATGTGGCGGCCGTGGCCGCGGTCGACGAGGGCGGGCAGGCGCTCCTCCAGTTCCCGTGCCACTTCCGGCACGTCGATCGTCAGCAGTTCCCGGTCGCGCATGAGGATCCGTCCGTCGACGATCGTGGTGCGGACGTCGGCCGAGCGGGCGCTGTGCACGAGGGTGGCGGCGAGGTCGTGGACGGGCCGGGTGTGCGGCCCGGTGAGGTCGACCAGGACGATGTCGGCCCGCCGGCCGGGCGCGATGCTGCCGGCGCGTTCCCCGAGGCCCACGGCCCGCGCGCTCTGCAGGGTGGCGTGGTGCAGGGCCTGGCGGGAGGTCAGCCGGCGCGGGTCGCCCTCGGCCGACTTCTGGACCAGGGAGGTGAGGGCCATGGACTCCCACACGTCGAGGGAGTTGTTGGAGGCGGCGCCGTCGGTGGCGAGTCCGACGTCGACGCCGATGTCGCGCAGGGCGCGGACCGGTGTGGTGTCGGGCCAGGCGAACTTGAGGTAGCCGCGGGGCGCGGTGGCGACCGCCGTACGGCCGTCCGCCCGCTCCAGGAGGGGGAGGTCGCTGTCGACGATGCCGGTGCCGTGGGCGAGGAGCAGGTCCGTATCGAGGATGCCGGTGCGTTCCAGGACCTCGATCGGGGTGACGCCGTGGCGGGCCAGGCTGGTCTCGGTCTGGTCGCGGTTCTCGGCTGCGTGGAGGTGCACGGGCAGGCCGTGCGTGCGGGCGAGCTCGGCGGTGCGGGCGAGGTCGGTGTCGTCGACCGTGTAGGGGGCGTGCGGCGCGAGCGCGGTGGTGATCCGGCCGTCGGCCGCTCCGCGGTGCCGCAACGCGAACTCCAGGGACCGCTCCAGGCCTTCGGGGCCCTGCGAGGAGAAGAAGGCCTCGCCGAGCAGCGCCCGCATGCCGCAGTCCGCGACCACCCGCGCCACCGCGTCCATGGCGAAGTAGTGGTCGGCGAAGCAGGTGACGCCCGCGCGGATCATCTCGGCACAGGCGAGCCGCGCCCCCAGCTCGACGTCCCGCTCCGTCAGGTTGGACTCGACGGGCCAGACGACGTCGTTGAACCACTCCTCGATGGGGAGGTCCTCGGCGAGGCCGCGCAGCGCGACCATCGGCGCGTGCGTGTGACAGTTGATCAGGCCCGGCAGGGCGACCTGGCCGCGGGCGTCGAGCCGCTCGGCGGCGGTCAGGTCGGCGGCCTCCGCGGTGGTCGTGACGGCCTCGACGATCCCGCCCCGTACGACGATCGCGGCGTCCTCCTCGAACCCGATCCGCTCTTGATCGTCGTGCACGAGGACGGTACATGCGCTGATGATGAGGTCGACGGGACTGACCGCGGCAGGAGGCGTCATCACGCCAACGTACGACGGCGTCGTAGGGCGGCATGAGCCGAACCGCACTTCCCGTCACGGCTCTGTCGCGGGGCGGGCCGGGCGCGCACCCTGGCCTCACCACCCCGACTGTCGGCTTCTGAAAGGAGCCCGGCATGCTCATCGGCACCTGGAATCTGGAGAATCTCTACCGGCCCGGAGGCCCGTACGGCCCGCACGACGAGGCCGGGTACGAGGCGAAGCTCGCCGCGCTCGCCGCCGCGGTCACCGAACTCGATCCGACCCTGCTCGGCGTGCAGGAGGTGGGCGACCCGGAGGCCCTCAAGGACCTGGCAGGGATGCTCGACGACGACTGGCACGTCGCCCTGTCGGAGCACCCGGACAGCCGGGGCATACGGGTCGGGTTCCTGAGCCGTACGGCCATGACGGTGGTGGCCGACACGCGGGCGTTCCCGGCGGAGCTGCGTCCCGTGCAGGCGGACGACTCGGGACTGACGGCGGGACAGGCGGGGCGGGGCGTCCTGGCCGTGGAGGTCGAGGGCGGGGACGGGCCGCTGCTGGTGGCGGTCTGTCATCTGAAGTCGAAGCTGCTGTCGTATCCCGACGGCCGGTTCCAGCCGCGCGACGAGGGCGAACGGGCCCGCTACGGCGCCTACGCCCTGTACCGCCGGGCGGCCGAGGCGACGGCGCTGCGCGGGCTCGCGGACGAGTTGCTGGCCGGTGACGGGCGGGCGCGGGACGTCGCCGTCCTGGGTGACCTGAACGACGAGGTGCAGGCGGCGACCACGCAGATCCTGCTCGGCCCGCCCGGCTCGGAGATCGGCGCACCGGGCTACGACCGGCCCGACCGGGGCGATGCGACGCGGCTGTGGGACGTGGCCCCGCTCATCCCGCCCGGGCAGCGCTGGTCCCGGGTGAACTCCGGGCGGCGCGAGCTGATCGACCACGTGCTGCTGAGCCACCGCCTGGTGCAGCGGGCGACGCAGGCGGGCACCGGTCTGCCCGGCGAGGGCCCGCCCGGCCTGCCTTCGGTCGGCCCTGACCCCTCCGAGCGCCGGGGCGAACCCGGCTCGGACCACGCCCCGGTGTGGGTGCGGGTCGACGGCTGAGCCCGCCCGTTCTCACAACCGTGCGGCCGGCGCGGTGGCGCCGGGTGGGCTACCCGGCGAGGGGTGTCCGGTGCGGCCGTAGTCCCACCCGTTCTCCTCGTCCGGCGAGTTCGGCGAGGACGGCCGTGAGGCGTTCCTTGTGGCGCGGCCCGATCCGGCCGGTGTCGTCGAGGTGCACGGCGCAGGCGGTCGTCGTGTCGACGAGGCGTTCGAGGAGGTCGGCCACCTCGTCCGCGCCCTCGGCGTGCCGGGCGAGGGCAGGCAGTTCGTGCGCGGCGAGGGAGACGGCCGAACGGGCCTCGGCCAGGGTGCGGTAGGCCTCGCGGCGCAAGGTCCAGCGGGTGGCGCGGTGGTCGGAAGGGGTGCCGGAGTTCCCGATGCGCGGGGCGTCGGCCTCGTCGAGCACGTGGGTGAGATAGGCGTACGCCGCGTCGCCCGCCGCCGCGAGCCGGGCGCGCACCGTCCCGCCGCGCTGTCCGGGCATCGGCAGGTGCCCGGTGATCAGCACGATCGCGCAGGCCAGCAGCGTCTCGCCGATCCGCCCGGCGGAGGCCTGGGGTTCGCCGCCGACCATGAGGAGCGCGAGGACGAGGACGGTGACGACGGCGGTCTGGGCGGCGAAGTGCCGGGTGGCGACGGGTATGAGCGCCCCGCTGAGGGCGACGAGCGCGACGAGGCCTTCCGGGCGGGGCAGGACGGCGGCGAGCCCGGCGAAGAGCAGCGCCCCGAGGACGGTCCCGGCGGCCCGGTTGAGCACGCGCGAGACGAGCGGCCCGAGGTCGGGCTTGACCAGGAACACGGCGGTGGCGGGCAGCCAGTACCAGTGCTCGTGCTGCCCGTACCACTGGCTCTGGTGAAGGGCCTGGGCGACCGCCGAGCTGGCGCCGAAGCAGAGGGCGACGCGGAGCCCGTACTCGCGTCCGGCGGTGCCGAAGGCGGCGCGCAGCCGGTCCCCGGCGCCGCGCGGCCGGGTGTGCAGATCTCCGGCCCGGCCCTGGTCGAACACCTCGGCGGCGTGCAGGAGGGCGTCGTCGAGGGCGCGCAGGGCCGGTGCCGAACGGGACGGTGCGGGCAGCGGGCCGGTGTGGGTGTTGCCCCGTACGGCCGCGGCGAGCCGCCGGGGGCCTTCGGAGGCCCGCTCGGGGACGGCCTCCTCGGCCCAGGCGAGGGCGGTGGCCGCCTCGGCGAGGGGCAGGGCCGCGGCGTACTGCGCGTGCAGCCGCCGCTCGGTGGAGGAGGAGGCGTACCTGCGCAGCCGGGGCCCGGCGAGGGCGTCCTGGGCGTGGTCGAGGGCGGCGGTCAGCGCGGCCCGGCGGCGGATGGCGTCCGGTCCGCCGACCGCGTCGAGCAGCCCGGCGACGGCCTCGTACACGCCGGCAACGGCATCCCGCTCCCCGTCGAACCGGAAGTCACCGGCGAGGGAGCCGGGCGTGGGCAGGGCGAGCCGCAGCACGAGCAGCCAGCCCGCTCCGGCGAGATAGGCGAGCGCCCGCTCCCACCCGGGTTCCGGCAGGGGCATCCCGGCGCCGATCGCCGCGCCGACGAGCAACTGCGTCCCGACGGCGGACGCGACGGGCCCGACGGCGCTCATCCCCCCGGCGACGAGCCCGACGACCGTGAGCACCAGGGTGAGCACGACCGCACCGGTGCCCTGCCCGGTGTACGTCCCGACCACGAGCCCCAGCGCACCGCCCAGGGCGGGCACTCCGATCCGCTTGACGGAGACGCGCCGGCTCCCGGGCCGGTCGTTGATCCCGGCGAGCATGGCGGCGACGGCGGCGACGACGCCGAGGGTGGTGAATCCGGTCTGCACGGCCACGAGCAGCAAGGGCCCGGCGGACAGGGCCCCCCGCGTCACCGCGCTCCAGGGCACCGGCCCCCGCTGGGCGTGCAGGGCGTGCGCGAGCCAGGGCGGAAGGTGGGGGGCGATGCGGCGCGACACTGGGCTCCTGTCGTCTCGACGAGGGCAGGGGTGAGCCTTCGGGCGACGGTGGCCGGGGCGGGGTGTGGATGACCAGGGTAGACGGGGTTTCTGGAGGACAGGTTTCCGGAACGTGTCGGACGGCTGAGAACCGGCGTTCTTTATGTACGCAATCAAGAACCGGGGCGATCGATGACCCTGACGATCGAGAACCGGCCACGGCAACCTTTTCCGGCCCGGTGACCACTGGTGGGTGTGAGCGCGCGTTCTCCTGAACCACGCAAGGACCCGAAGGACTCATCCGTGGCATCCGCATCCCACCGCCGTCCCCGCCGCAAGCGGCGCACGGCCCTCGTCTGGGCCGTCGCCGTGGCAGCGGCGGGACTGCTCGTCTCCCTCGTGATCGTCCTGCGCCCGGGCGGCGAACCGGACACGGTACGGACGGCCGCCGGGACGGCGGCCGGCGCCGGCCCGAGCGCCTCGCCGACGACACGCGAGCCGACGCCGGCACCGAAGCCCTCCACCGCGTCCCCGACTCCGAAGAGCACCCGGGCCACCGCCGTGTCCGCGACCACCCCGTCGGCGCGGCCCTCGCCCGCC
Source organism: Streptomyces sp. WAC04114 (assembly GCF_019733245.1). NCBI lineage: Bacteria > Bacillati > Actinomycetota > Actinomycetes > Kitasatosporales > Streptomycetaceae > Streptomyces > Streptomyces sp. WAC04114. The sequence goes on along the minus strand of NZ_JAIGQA010000190.1, from coordinate 6,456 downwards.
GCCACCCGGTCGTCCGCGCCGCGACCGGCGTCCGGCGCGGCGCCTCTGGCGGGCCGGATCAAGCCCGGGACCACCTACAACGGCGTCGCCACCCACTACGACGCCGACGACGGTGACGGGGCCTGCCTGTACGGCCCGAGCCCCGACCTCATGGTCGCGGCCATGAACCACACCGACTACGAGACGTCCCAGGCGTGCGGGGCGTACATCCTGGTCCACGCGGCGAGCGGCGCCTCCGTCACCGTCCGGATCACCAACGAGTGCCCGCTGCCCTGCGCCCCGGGGCAACTCGACCTGAGCAAGGAGGCGTTCGCGAAGCTCGCCGGTCTCTCCGCGGGGCGGATACCGATCGCCTGGAGCCTGCTGAGCCCCAGCACCTCCGGCACGGTCTCGGTCCGCTACAAGACCGGCTCCAGCCGGCACTGGTGCGGCATCCAGGCACTCGGCCACCGCAACCCGCTGGCCCGGCTGGAGGTCAGGACGGGCAGCGGCTGGAGCCGGCTGACGCGTACGGAGTACAACTACTTCCTCTCCCCCGACGGCACCGGCTGCGGCGGTTCCCTCAGGCTCACCGACATCTACGGCGAACAGCTCACCGTCGACGGCGTCGCGATCCGTCCGGACACCGTCCAGCCGACCCGCGTCCAGTTCACCCGGCGGTGACGGCCGCCACGGCCCGTGCGAGAAGCGTCTCCACGTCGGTGACGGCCCGGGCGAGAGCGGCCGGACCCTCCGTCAGGTCGCGTACGGCCGCGTCGACTTCGGCCAGCCCCGCCCGCGCCACCAGCCCCTTCTCGTTGGTGACCCATTCCCCGCGCGCCGCCAGCACCGCGTGCGCGGTCTGTGTCGCGGCCAGGGCGATCGCCCCGGCGACCTGGGTGACGGCGTTCTTCGGGGCGTGGCCCGCCCTGGCGTAGGCGAGGGTGGCCGCGGCCATGCCGTACCAGTGCGCCGGGGCGCTCTCGCGCAGGGCCCGCGGATAGGCGCCCGGGCGTGGCAGTTCGCCCCGCAGCACCTGGTTGACCGCGAGTTCGGCGACGAGCAGGTAGGTCGGGATGCCCGCCAGGTGGAACATGAGGGGCTCGACACGGAAGCGGCCCGCCTCCGCTTCCGCCAGCTCGTGCTCGACGACGTCCAGGTCGCGGTAGTGGACGTCCACGCGGCGGCCCTCGATCGTCAGCCAAGCCCCGCCGTTGAAGACGCCGCCGCCCCACGCGCCGATCTCGCAGACCTCGCCCTCCCAGCCGACCGCGCGGAGGTGGGCCGGGTCGAAGGCACCGCGGTAATAGACCGCCAGGTCCCAGTCGCTGTCGGGCCGTTCGGTGCCCTGGGCCCGGGAGCCGCCGAGGGTGACCGCCTCGACGGCGGGGAGCAGGGCGAGGCGGTCTGCGACGGTGTCGAGGAAGGCGGGCACGGTGCGGCTCCCGGGCGGACGGACGGTGAGGGCCCGGGCAGCGTAAGGGGACGGCTCGACCGCCGTGAAACGAAATACGGATGCGTCCGCGCGCCGGGCCTCGCATGATCGGTGGGTTGCCCCGTCGCCACCCGCAGATCGGAGACCCCACGTGATCCGCCGCGTCACCGTCCCGAGCCTCTTCCCGCCGCCCACCTACGCGCACGCGTCCGTCGTCGAAGCGGGCACCAGGCTGGCCTTCCTCGCCGGGTCGGTGCCGCTGGACGCCGGTGGCGAGCTGGTCGGTCCCGGGGATCCGGTGCGGCAGGCCGAGCAGGTGATCGCCAACCTGGAGGAGCAACTGAGGGCCGTGGGAAGCGATCTGGCCCACGTCGTGGCGACCGAGGTGTACGTCGTGAGCGACGAGCCCGCCGCGCTGTCCGCCGTCTGGAGTGTGGTCGAGGCGTCCGGTCTCAGTGCGGGTCCGCACTCGTCGACGCTGATCGGCGTGGCGTGTCTCGGGTACACGGGACAACTGGTGGAGATTACGGCGACAGCCGTCGTACCCGAGGGGTCCTCCGCCGAGGAGTCTTCCGCCGAGGGACCGTCCGCCTGAGGAGAGTCCATGCTGATCGAGCATCGCGGGCGGCGTCCCGTCGTCCCCGCGTCCGCGTACGTCGCCCCGACTGCCGTGCTGTGCGGGGCCGTCGTCCTCGGTGAGCGCAGCCGGGTGCTGCACGGCGCCGTGCTCACGGCGGAGGACGGGGAGGTGCGGGTCGGGTCGGACGTCGTCGTCATGGAGAACGCGCTGGTCCGGGGGCGGTCCGCGCACCCCGCCGCGATCGGGGACGCGGTGCTCGTCGGCCCGCACGCCCATGTCAACGGAGCGACCCTGGAGGACGAGGTCTTCGTGGCCACCGGGGCCTGCGTCTTCCCGGGGGCCGTCGCGGGCGCCGGGTCGGAGCTGCGGATCCACAGCGTGCTGCACGTCAACTCCGTGCTGGCACCCGGCACCGTCCTGCCCATCGGCTGGATCGCGGCGGGCGCGCCCCGGGCCCGGCTCTTCGCTCCCGGGGAGCACGACGAACTCTGGCAGATCCAGCAGGCGCTGGACTTCCCGGGGACGGTGTACGGCATCCCGCGCGGCACGCCGATGCGGGAGGTGATGGCCCGGCAGACACGGCTCTACGGGGCCCATCACGACGACGTCACCCTCGACGGCCCGGCCTGAGTCAGCGCCGTTCGGGCCTGGCCCACACCCGCTGTTCGGGCAGCGGCTCGGCGTAGCTCCCCACCCGGCTCGTGGTCAGTCCCAGCGCCACCGGCGACTCGGCCAGTTCGACCGCCGCGGCGGCCCCGTCGACGACCGGCAGTCCCAGCTTCTCCCCGACGACCCGTTGCAGGCCGGTCATGCCGGCGCAGCCCAGGACGAGGACCTCCGCACCGGCGGCGCAGGCGCGTCCGGCGGCGGCCAGGAACGCCGTCTCGGTCCGTTCCTCGTCGCCCGTGCGCACGCGCTGACGCACGTGCGGACCAACTACCGTTCCACGGTCCGCCACCTGTTCGGCGAGGAGGCAGCTGTCTGACGAGGAGGCGGCTCCTGGTGAGGAGGCGCCTCCCTGGCGAGAAAGCTGCTCCCTGGCGAGGACGCCCCCTAGCCGCTTCCGGTGGCCAGACCCGCCGTCCGCCCGGCCGTCCGCAGGACGTCACGCAGCATGGTGGGCGTGAGCCGGCCGGTGAAGGTGTTGCGCTGGCTGACGTGGTAGCAGCCGTAGAGCTCCAGGCCGTCGAGGCGGACGTGGGCGCCGTGCGCGAAGGCGGGGCGTGGCCGGGGCACGGGCCAGCCGGCCTCGGCGAACGCGGGCAGCGCGGCCTGCCACCCGAAGGCGCCGAGCACGATCACCGCCCGCAGGGTCGGGCGCAGCAGCCGCAGTTCCTGCACGAGCCAGGGACGGCAGGTGTCCCGCTCCTCGGGGGTGGGTTTGTTGGCGGGCGGGGCGCAGTGCACGGGCGAGGTGACGCGCACGCCGTACAGCTCCAGGCCGTCATGGGCGTGCTCGGCGGTCGGCTGGGAGGCGAGGCCCACGTCGTACAGCGCCTCGTAGAGGACGTCCCCGGAGCGGTCACCGGTGAACATCCGGCCGGTGCGGTTGCCCCCGTGGGCGGCGGGGGCGAGTCCCACGATCAGCAGCCGGGCGTCCCCCGGCCCGAAACCGGGGACCGGCCGGGCCCAGTACGTCCAGTCCGCGAAGGCCGCTCGCTTGGTACGGGCCGTCTCCTCGCGCCAGGAGACCAGCCGCGGGCAGGCCCGGCAGTTTGTGATGCGCCGGTCGAGGAGGGGAAGACCGCTGGCGTCCATCACTCCACCGTAGGCGCAGGTGGGGCCATCGTCGTCACGGGGTCGAGATTTCCGGGCACGCATCCGGACCCGCCCCTCCCGCGGGCTCAGACGCCGGTGACGGGCACCGCCCGCTCATCGCCGCCCCGGCGCCGCCAGAGCAGGGCCCCGGACAGCAGTACGGCACTCGTCAGCAGCCAGGGCAGGGGGCCCGGGCGCAGCACCCCGACGACCAGGCCCGTGAGCGCGCCGACCAGTTGCTGGGCCAGGGACTGGACGGACAGGGCGGTGGCACGGCCCGCGCCGGCGACCCTGCGGTGCAGCAGGTCGTTCTCGTTCGGCGCCGCCGCGCCCAGACCGAGGTAGACCAGGCCGAAACCGACGACCGCGAGGGCCGTGGCCGCCGGGTGGGCGGAGGAGGCGGTGACCCCGAGCAGCAGCAGGCCGCCCGCACCGGCCGCGAGGCCGACCAGCACAGCCCGTTCGCCGCTGCCCGCCACACGAGCGGTGAGCGGCGCGAGGTGGCTGCCGACCCCGGAGCAGACGAAGCCCGCACAGGACAGGGCGGCGTAGACCATCGCGCCGGAGCCGGTCGCGCCGGTCAGTGCGGCGGTACGGCCCGGTACCAGCAGTTCGATCGCGGCCAGGGCGCTTCCGGCCGCCGCCGCGCCGAGGAGGACCCGGCGCACGACCGCGTCCCGGCCGCCCAGCCGCAGTCCGTCGAGCACGGTGACGGGGACGCCGCGCAGCACGGATCGCAGGGTCGCCGGTGGTCGCGGGGGCTCCCGCAGGGCGGTCAGCACATAGGCGACGAAGACGATCCGCAGCGCGGCCCCCAGCAGCAGCGGGACGGACAGGGGCAGCACCGTCCCGGAGGTCGCCTCGCTCAGCCGGGCACCGAGATCGGGCCCCAGGCCCAGCAGCCACGGCAGGGCGCCACCGAGCAGAATGCCGGCCGCGAGCGCGGCGGAGGACGCGGTGCCGCCCCGGGCCAGGCCCGTGCGCAGCTCGGCGTCCGGGCCGGAGCACGCCTGGACGGTGTCGACGTACCAGGCCTCCGCGGTACCGCTGGCCAGGGCGCGGGCCGCGCCCATGAGGACCATGCCCGCGGTGAGCAGCCAGGCGGTGGTGCCGACGCCGATCAGCGTGAAGGCGAGCACGTTGAGCAGACCGGCCGCGGCCAGGACCGGCCGGCGCCCGAGGACATCCGAGAGGCCTCCTGTGGGCAGCTCCAGCGCGGCCACGGTCAGCGAGTGCGCGGCGAACAGCCCGGCGATCGCGGCGAGGGACATACCGCGCTCGCTGAACAGCAGGACCATGGTGGCCAGGCCCAGGCCCGGCGGCAGCCAGAGGAGCGCACAGACGGTGACGTACCGGCGGCGGGCGGTCCGCTCCCCGGACGACTCGGTCATGAGCCGCGTCATGGCTTGAGGTATCCGGGAGTGATGGCGGGGGCTTCAGGGTCGTCAGGGGCCTCGGCGTCAGAATCGTCGGGGGCGGGACCGGCAGGTTCGTGCGGCGCGAGCGGCAGTCCGGCGGCGAGGAACACCACGTGTTCGGCACGCGGATCATCCGCGTCCCGGGCGGTCAGTTCCTCCAGCTTCGCGGCGACCGTGGCGAAGAGCTCGGTCAGCGACTCCGCCGTCAGCCGGGGCATGTGGTCGCTGATGCCGGACGGCTCCACCCACTCCTCACCGAGCCGCCCGGCGGCCATGTCAGCCTCGTGCCGGGCCAGGGACCTCTCCAGGTGCTCGATCTGCCGTCGCCGCGCCAGACTGACGAAGGCCCGGCCCGCCGCGGTGGCCTCCATCGTCTCGTTGCTCCAGGACGTGACGGTGTGCAGCGCACGCCAGCGCCGCTCCCGTCCGTCGCGGTGCTCGGCCTCGGCGATGAACGCGTACTTCGCCAGCACCCGCAGGTGGTAGCTGGCCGACGCCGACGACTCCCCCGTCCGTGCGGCCAGCTCACTCGCCGTGGCGGGCCCGTCCTGCCGCAGCAGCCCGAGCAGCTGGATGCGCAGGGGGTGGGTGAGGGCCTTCAGGGCGGCGGTGTCGTGCTCGGGATCGAGTACGCGCTTGTGCTCGTCGCTGTCCATGCCGGGAGGTTAGGCCGCCCCGACCCATTGGCAAAAGAGTTTTTGCAAAACTACTTTGGCAGAGTTGGCCGAGAGGCCGATACTCCGCCCGGCAGGGCGACTCGGAGGACTAAGGTCGGGACATGGCTTCTGAAGGTGCGCAGTACGAGGGGACGGACTGGACCAAGGACGGGACCGCAGACGGGACCGCCGGCGCGGCACCCGCCTCCCCCGGCGCGGCGCCCGAGTCCCCCGAGGCCACGGGCGGCTCCGGTAACGGCGATGCCCAGTCCGCGGACTCGAGTTCCTCGGATCCCAGGACCATGGATCCGAAGGTCGCCGCCGCGATCGCCGCCGCCGAGGCCGCGAGTCCGCAGGGCGCCTCGACGGTGCGCGTCGACAGCTGGATCTGGTCCGTGCGCCTCGTCAAGACCCGCTCCATGGGCGCCACCGCCTGCCGGGGCGGCCACGTGCGCGTCAACGGTGAGCGCGTGAAGCCCGCGCACGGCGTCCGCGTCGGCGACGAGGTGCGTTTGCGGCACGAGGGCCGGGAGCGGGTCGTCGTCGTCACCCGGCTGATCCGCAAGCGGGTCGGGCCTCCCGTGGCCACCCAGTGCTACATCGACAACTCCCCGCCGCCCCCGCCCCGCG
>NZ_JAIGQA010000018.1:0-67957 GCF_019733245.1 Streptomyces sp. WAC04114 | reverse complement strand
TGGCGGGGGTGAGCGGGAGGCGGGCGCGCCGGCCCAGCGCGTCGGCGGCGTCGGCGAGCGGCCGGGCGCCGAGATGACGGGCGACGGTGTGGGCGAGGCGGAGCAGTTCCGCGGCACGCTCGCGCTCGTCCTCTCCGGCTCGCGTCAGCAGGGACTCGGCCAGGCGGTACCGGACGCGGGCGAGGTCGTAGGGCCGGCTCAGGGGTTCGAAGGCGGTGACCACCTCCGACCAGGTGTCCGGGGTGCTGAGGCCCTCGGCGCGGTGGAGTTCGGCGCGGACCCACTGCTCGTGGGCGAGCCAGACGGGGGCGTGGGTGGTGAGGCACTTGGCGCCGGCGAGGATGCCGTCCAGGACCTGCTCGCGGCCGTCGCGGGCGGCGGGCAGCGCACGGGCGTCGGCCTCGGCGGTGGCCGCCTGGAGCAGCAGCGGCCAGGCGTAGCGCTGGGTGCCGAGCGGGAAGCCGGACTCCAGGGTGCGGGCCAGTTCGGCGCGGGCGTCGGCCAGGCGGCCCTCGGCGGCGGCGAGCGCGATGGTGAGCCAGGAGATCGGCAGGTCGTGCTGCGGCATGGGGTCATGGGGGCCGTAGGCGGCGCGGCCCTGGGCGAGGTACCGGGCTGCCTCGGGCACCTGCCCGCGCGCGAGCGCCAGGTAGGCCAGGCAGTTGGCGCCGGAGCCGTGCGGACCCGCCGTCTGGCCGCGTCGCTGGGCGTTGCCGGCGGCGTCGGCGGCCTCGTCCCAGCGGCCGAGGGAGATGAGCGACTCGGCGAGGTTGCTCCAGATCCAGGCCTCGGCGTCCCGCAGGCCCATCGCCCCCGTGAGCCGCAGGCCCTCGCGCAGGATGCCGACGGATTCCTCGGAGCGGCCGACGCCTTCGAGGACGGAGGGCAGGTTCACATGGCTGCGGCCCACGACCGCCGCGAGGCCACGGGCGACGACCTCGTCCCGGACGTCGTACATGTGGCCGAGCCCGGCGTCGATCTGCCCGGCGTCGACCATCAGCCCGCCGAGGGTGAGCCGGGCGTTGGACTCGATGTCGTCGGCGCCGACCATGCGCGCGTACTCGACGGCCCGCTCGGCGGCCGTCAGGGCGTCCGGGCCGGGTTCGTGCAGCATCGACCAGTGGGCGGCCGTGGCCAGCACCTCCGCGTGCACCTCGGACGGCGGCAGACCGCGGACCAGTTCCTGAGCGGTGGCGATCTCCTTCCAGCCGTCGCCCCGGGCCAGTCCCTGCACCAGCCGGGAGCGCTGGATCCAGAACCAGGCGGCGCGCAGGCGATCGTCCTCGTCCTCCAGCAGGCGCAGCGCCCGCTTGGTGATCTTCAGGGCGCGTTCGCGCTCCCCGCAGAGCCGGCCGGCGACGGCCGCCTCGGCCAGCAGGTCCAGGTGGCGCAGCGCGGTGGTGGCCGGGTCGCAGCCGCTGGGGGTCCCCCCACGCCGTTCAGGCAGTGGGGGAGGGTAGACCTCGGCGTAGTCCACGGGGCGCAGGGTCCGGCGCACGGCGTCGGGGGCGGCGTCCCACAGCTCCATCGCCCGTTCCAGGAGCCGGAGTTGCTCGGAGTAGGCGTGCCGGCGGCGGGCCTCGACGGAGGCTTCGAGGACGGCGGGCAGGGCCTTGGCGGCGTCGTGGGCGTGGTACCAGTAGCTGGCCAGTCGGGTCGCCCGCTGGTCGGCGGGGACGAGGGCGGGGTCGCTCTCCAGGGCTTCGGCGTAGCGGCGGTTGAGGCGGGAGCGTTCGCCGGGGAGCAGGTCGTCGCTGACGGCCTCGCGGACCAGGGAGTGGCGGAAGCGGTAGCCGTCGCCGCCGGGTGCGGGGGCGAGGATGCTCGCGTTCACGGCGCCCCGCAGCGCCTCGATGAGATCGTCCTCGGCGAGCCGGGCGACGGCGGTCAGCAACCGGTACTCCACGGTGGAGCCGCCCTCGGCGACGATCCGGGCGACGTGCTGGGCGGGCTCCGGCATCCCCTCCACGCGGACCAGCAGCAGGTCACGGAGGGAGTCGGTCAGGCCGGTCCGGCAGCCCTCGTGGGCGGCGACGGCGAGTTCCTCGACGAAGAAGGCGTTGCCGTCGGAACGTTCGAAGATCGCTTCGACCCGGTCCGGCTCGGGTTCGTGGGCGAGGATCCCCGCGACCTGGCGGCCCACCTCGTCGCGGTTGAAGCGGGCGAGTTCGAGGCGGCGGATCGTGCGGAGCCGGTCGAGTTCGGCGAGCAGGGGCCGCAGCGGGTGACGGCGGTGGATGTCGTCGGAGCGGTAGGTGGCGAGGACGACGAGGCGGCCGGTGCGCAGGGTGCGCAGGAGGTAGGAGAGGAGGTGGCGGGTGGAGGCGTCGGCCCAGTGCAGGTCCTCCAGGGCGAGGACGACGGTGTGCTCGGCGGCGACGCGCTCCAGCAGGCGTGCGGTGAGCTCGAAGAGGCGGGCCATGCCGTCCTCGTCGTGCCGCCCGGCTCTGGACTCGCCGAGCTCGGGCAGCAGCCGGGCCAGTTCCTCCTCCTGGCCGGCGGCCGCGGCGGCCAGCTCGCCGGGGAGTTCGCGGCGCAGGGCGCGCAGGGCGGTGGAGAAGGGGGCGAAGGGCAGGCCGTCGGCGCCGATCTCCACGCAGCCGCCGAGTGCGACCACCGCCCCGCGGTGGCGGGCGGCGACGGTGAACTCCTCGACGAGGCGGGTCTTGCCGACTCCGGCCTCCCCGCCGATGAGCAGTGCCTGCGGCTCGCCCTCGCCGGCGCGGACGAGCGCGTCGTGCAGCGTGCCCAGTTCCTCGGCACGGCCGACGAACACGGGGCTCACGGACCTGGTCTCCACGGCCCCGAGCATCGCATGCGCCTCCAAGGGCGCGGCACCGGTTTTCCGGCGAACGGCCGGAGCAGCGGCCGCCGTTCCTGTGCGAACGACGGCCGCTGCTCCCGTGACGGCCCCGCGGGCGGCCGGTCCCGCCCCGGTGTTCACGCGGTCCGGGCGGATCGTGTCAGGCGGAAGCGGCGGCTATGGCTCTCGTGCTCGGCGGAGTCCTGGCCGGCTTCGTGGCGGGCCGCGCGGCGGGCCCGGGCGGCCTCGCGGACCTGGCGCTCGTGGTCGGCACGGCGGATGAGGTCGTCGGTGCGCAGCTGCTGGAGCTCGTACTCGTACATGATGTGTCCTTGAGGAGAGGCGGTCACGGAGTGTTTCTCCGTGCTGACCTCACTCTCGTCTCCCAGGTGGGGCCGCCACATCGGGAGAGTTCCGCATCTTCGGCCGCGCGGGGGGCCTTAGACGCGGCTGAGGGGCCTCAGGCGCTCCGTAAGGTGCTCACGGAAACGCCTAAGACCCCTCAGGACCTGCGGGCTCTCAGCTCGCGGAGGGCAGCCCGAGCAGGATGCCGGTGTACTTGAGGACGGCCAGGAACAGGCCGATGACGCCGAGCGCGACTCCCGCCCAGGCGACGGACTTGATCCAGGGGGCCTGGATCCTGCCCGGGGTGCCGAACGCGGGCCGGGCGAGCGTCACGACGCCGACGACCAGCGCGATCAGCGCGAACAGGCCGCCCCACAGGGCGGTGGTCTGCCAGGCGTCGCCGTAGACCGCCTGGATCTGCTGGGCCACGCCCGCGTTCTGCGCGGTCTCCAGCTGGCCGACGAGGTTCTGGCGCGCGGAGGCCACGGTGCCGATCCAGCTGCCGGTGAGCGAGACGACGCCCAGTGCCGCGGAGACGACGGCGGCGGCGCCCTGTCCGACACCGGAGGGAGCCTCCTCCTTGGTCTGCACGTGGTCGGCGGCCTGCTCTTCGTCGGCCGCGGCCGGGACCTCGGTCCGGGGCACCTCGTCGGACTTGGTGGTGTCCACCGCCTTCTCGTCTGTCGTGGCCTCGGTGGCCTCGGTCTCGTCCACTGCGTTCGTAGCCATGTCTCGCACCGTAGGGTCGCTGTCTGAGAAGTCTCTTAATGATCGTTGTGAGCGGCACGCGCGCGTGCGGCGCGCCACTCGGGTGCCAGCACCGACCAGACTTCGAGATCGTGCCGTACGCCACCATAGGGGTGTGCCTCGCGCCGCACACCGTCCCGGGTCATGCCGAGTCGCCGCGCCACGTTCAGGCTCGGTTCGTTGCCGGCGGCGGCGACCCATTCGACGCGGTGGATGCCGCGCTGCTCGACGGCCCAGTCGATGAGGACCCGCATCGCGCGCGTGACCAGGCCCCGGCCCGTCGCGGCCGGCTCCAGCCAGCAGCCGACCTCGCAGTTGCCGGTCGCCGCGTCGAAGTTCAGGAACAGCACTCCGCCCACCAGCGTGCCCTCCAGCCACAGGCCGTGCAGGGATCCCGTGTCGGCGGCGCGCATGTCGGCGTAGCGCTGGAGCTTGGCGCGGGCCGAGGGCAGGTCCGTCTCGGTCGTGCCGAACGGGATGTACTGCCCGATGAACTTCCGCCCGCGCTCCAGGTGCGCCAGGAACTCCCCGGCGTGCCAGGGCTCCAGGGGCCTCAGCTCGGCGTCGTCACCCAGGGATATCGCGTACATCCCGCTGCCGCTCCTCCTCCGCCAGGACGTCCGCCACCTCGGCGTCCGTCGCGGCGGCCAGCCTCTCATGGGCGGCACGGCTCTCGGGCGGCTCGATGCTGATGCGCGGCATGCGCTTGTCCAGCCAGCGGGGCAGCCACCAGTTGGCGCCGCCGAGCAGGTGCATCAGGGCCGGGACGAGGAGGGTGCGCAGGACGAAGGCGTCGAGGGCGACGGCGGCGGCCAGGGCGATGCCGAACATGGCGATCACTCGGTCGCCGCTGAGCACGAAGGCCAGGAAGACGGAGATCATGATGACCGCCGCCGAGTTGATCACCCGGCTGGTCTCGGCGAGGCCGACGCGCACGGCCCGCCGGTTGTCACCGGTCTCCAGCCACTCCTCGTACATCCTGCTGACCAGGAAGACCTGGTAGTCCATGGACAGGCCGAAGAGCACCGACACCATGATCACGGGCAGGAAGGGTTCTATGGGCCCCGCGCTGCCGAGGCCGAGCAGGTCGCTGCCCCAGCCCCACTGGAAGATCGCGACCACGACCCCGAAGGCGCCGGCCACGGCGGCGACGTTCATCGCGGCGGCCTTCAGCGGGATGCCGACGGACCGGAAGGCCAGCAGGAGCAGCAGACAGCCCAGGCCGATGACGGCCCCGACGAACACCGGCAGCTTGGAGACGATGACGTCGGCGAAGTCGTCGTAGCCGGCCGTCATGCCGCCCACCTGCACGTCGAGCGAGGTGCCCGACTCGGCGCGCGGCAGCACCTCGCCGCGCAGCCGGTCGACGAGGTCGCTGGTGTGCTGCGACTGCGGGGAGGACTCCGGGACGACGGTGAGGTAGGCGGTGTGGCCGCCGGAGTCGAAGGTCACGGGGGTCACCGAGGCGACGCCGTCAGTGGCGCGCAGGGTGCCGTCGAGGTTCTCCAGGGCGAGCTTGTCGTCGGATCCGTCGACCTCGGTGACGAGGGTGAGCGGGCCGTTCACGCCTGGGCCGAAGCCGTCGGCGAGCAGGTCGTAGGCCTGGCGGGTGGTGGCGGTCTTCGGGCCGTTGCCCTGGTCGGAGGTGCCCAGGTGCAGGGAGAAGGTGGGCAGTGCGAGGACGCCCATGACGACCAGGGCGATGGCGCCGAGCACTTTGGGGTGGCGTTCCACGAAGGCCGACCAGCGGGCCGCGAAGCCGGTGGGCAGCTCGGGTTCGGGTCCGTGCTCGGCGAGGCGGCGGCGCTCGCGGCGGCTGAGCGCGCGCATGCCTATGAAGGACAGCAGGGCGGGCAGCAGGGTCACGGAGGCGGCGACGGTGAGGATGACGGTGAGGCTGGCCGCTATGGCGACGCCGTTGAGGAAGCTCAGCCGCAGGATCAGCATGCCGAGCAGGGCGATGCAAACGGTCGCGCCCGCGAAGACGACGGCCCGTCCGGTGGTCGCGACGGCGTTGGTGGCGGCCTCGGTGACGGACAGCCCGCGTTTCAGCCCGCGCCGGTGTCTGGTGACGATGAACAGCGCGTAGTCGATGCCGACGCCGAGCCCGATGAGCATGCCCAGCATGGGCGCGAAGTCGGCGACGGTCATGGCGTGCCCGAGCAGCACGATCCCGGCGTAGGCGGTGCCGACGCCGACCAGGGCGGTGGCGATGGGGAGCAGGGAGGCGGCGAGCGAGCCGAAGGCGAGGAACAGCACCACGGCGGCGACGATCACGCCGACGATCTCGGCGACGTGCCCGCCGGAGGACTCGGTGAGCGCGACGGCGCTGCCGCCCAGCTCCACCTGGAGCCCGTCGGTCTCGGCGCTCTTCGCGGTGTCGACGACGGCCTGCGCCTCGCCCTGGGAGATGTCCTCAGCCTGGTCGTCGAAGGTGACCGAGGCGTAGGCCGTGCGGCCGTCCTCGCTGACGCGGCCCGTGGCGGGCCCGTCGTAGGGGCTGGTGACCGAGGCCACGCCGGGGAGGTGCTCGATCCGGTCCAGGGTGCGGGTCATCGTCTGCTCGACGTCGGCGGCGCGGACGCTGCCGGACGTGGTGTGCCAGACGACGGTGTCGCTGTCGCCGCCGAGCCGCGGGAAGCCCTCGTGCAGCAGCTCGGAGGCACGGCCGGACTCGGTGCCGGGGACCTGGTAGTCGTTCGAGTACGTGGTGCCGGCGACGGCGGCGCCCGCGGCGACACCCGCGAACGCGAGGAGCCACAGCATGACGCTGAGCAGACGGCGCTGGACACACCAGCGTGCGAGGGCTGCCACGAAACGTGCTCCCGGGTTGCCTTGTGTGGATCTTTGACCGGGAACAGTCGTACATGAACTGAACGGCCAGCAAAGAACGCATGAGCAATGCGCTGCCACTGTTACAGGCTCACGAGATCATTTGTCGGTTTCGTGGGCTTATTCACAGCGGCCGGAATCAGTCGAACTGGTCCCCCAGCGCCATCACCATCACCCCGGCGATCAGCAGCCACAGAGCCCGCCGGGTCCGCCCGCGGGAGCCCAGCACGGCGGCGGCGGCGCATATGACGGCCCCGCCGGCGTAGGCGGCCGGGACGAGCGCCGGTGCGGAGCGGGTGAGGCGGAGCAGCGCCGCCGCGAGGCCCGCCAGGGTCAGTGCGGCGCCGGTGCCGGCCGACGTCCAGCGTGCCCGGCGCGCATCCTCTTCGCCCTCCGGCAGGGCGTCGGCCTCGTCCTGTGCGGCGGTCGCCTCCGCGCCCTCGATCTCTCCATCGGTGTCGGAATCAGGACGTCCACTCATGGCCGAGACGGTAGCGCGCCGGGCGGGGAAAACCGGATGCGGGGGCGCCGGGCCGGCTGTTAGCGTCCGCCGGTCCGAGGAAACGCCCGCGGCCTGACGCCGCCCGGCCGAAGCAGGTGCATTGTTTGACGGTCCGACCGAGCTCCTCCGCATCCCCGTTCTTCCTCAAGGACTCAAGGAGCCCGTTCACCGATGTCGGACATCACTTCGCGGACCACGAACGACCCCCTCACTGACCGTGTGCGTCACCCCGGCTATCCCCGCAGCAACGGCTATGACGCCCGCTGGACCGTCGACAACCAGATGGGCCCGCACGCGCTGTGGCTGCTGGAGTGGCTGGCCCCCGCCCTGGGGCTGGACACCCTGAGCCCCGGCTCCCGGGTGCTCGACCTGGGCTGCGGCCGTGCCATGACGTCGATCTTCCTCGCCCGGGAGTACGACGCCCAGGTCACGGCCGCCGACCTGTGGATCAAGCCCGACGAGAACGCCGGGCGCATCGCCGAGGCGGGTGTCGCCGACCGCGTGCTGCCCGTGCTCGCGGAGGCGCACGACCTGCCGTTCGGCGAGGGCGCCTTCGACGCGATCGTCTCGATCGACGCCTACCAGTACTTCGGCACGAACGACCTGTACCTGCCCACGCTGACCCGGCTGCTGAAGCCGGGCGGGCGGATCGGCGTCGTCGTACCGGCGCTGCGGGAGGAGATCGACGGCGTCGAGCCGCCGGAGCACCTCGAGCCGTACTGGGAGCCCGGATTCTGGTGCTTCCACACGGCGGCCTGGTGGCGGCGCCACTGGACCCGCGGCGGGGCCGTGGAGGTCGAGACCGCGGGCTGGCTTCAGGACGGCTGGCGCGACTGGCTGCGCTGGTGCGAGGTCGTGGCCGACGAGAGCACGGACGAGTGGCACGTCCGGATGGCCGGCCAGTGCGCCGAGATGCTGCGCCTCGACCGGGGCGAGACGCTGGGCTTCGTCCGGGTCGTCGGCCGCCGCCTCTGAGCCGCATGACGAGGGGGGACGCACCGTATCCGGTGTGTCCCCCCTCGTCGGATCCGCCGCGGTCAGCCCTCGCTGACGCCCAGCTTCTCCAGGATCAGTTCCTTCACGCGGGCCGCGTCGGCCTGGCCGCGGGTGGCCTTCATGACCGCACCGACCAGGGCGCCGGCCGCGGCCACCTTGCCGCCGCGGATCTTGTCCGCCACGCCCGGGTTGCCGGCGATGGCCTCCTCGACGGCGGTGGTGAGGGCGCCCTCGTCGGAGACGACCTTCAGACCGCGCTTGTCGACGACCTCGTCCGGGGTGCCCTCGCCCGCGAGGACGCCCTCGATGACCTGCCGGGCCAGCTTGTCGTTCAGGTCGCCCTTCGCGACGAGCTCGGTGACCCGGGCCACCTGCTGCGGCGTGATCGCCAGCTCGTCGAGCGCCTTGCCCGACTCGTTCGCGCTGCGGGCCAGCTCGCCCATCCACCACTTGCGGGCGGAGGCCGCGTCGGCCCCGGCCTCGATCGTGGCGACGATGGGCTCCAGCGCGCCGGCGTTGAGGATGGCCTGCATGTCGGTCGCCGAGATGCCCCACTCCTCGCGGAGCCGGTTGCGGCGGACCAGCGGCAGCTCGGGCAGCCCGGCCCGGATCTCCTCGACCCACGCGCGGGACGGGGCGACCGGGACGAGGTCGGGCTCCGGGAAGTACCGGTAGTCCTCGGCCTCCTCCTTCACCCGGCCCGAGGTCGTCGACCCCGTGTCCTCGTGGAAGTGCCGGGTCTCCTGGATGATCGTGCCGCCCGAGGAGAGCACGGCCGCGTGCCGCTGGATCTCGAAGCGGGCCGCGCGCTCCACGGACCTGAGCGAGTTGACGTTCTTCGTCTCCGAGCGGGTGCCGAACTTCTCGGTGCCGTGCGGGCGCAGCGACAGGTTCACGTCGCAGCGCATCTGGCCCATCTCCATGCGGGCCTCGGAGACGCCGAGCGCCCGGATGACCTCGCGCAGCTCACGGACGTAGGCCCTGGCGACCTCGGGGGCACGCTCGCCGGCGCCCTCGATCGGCTTGGTGACGATCTCGATGAGCGGGATGCCGGCGCGGTTGTAGTCCAGCAGGGAGTGGGACGCGCCGTGGATACGGCCGGTGGCGCCGCCGACGTGCGTCGACTTGCCGGTGTCCTCCTCCATGTGGGCGCGCTCGATCTGCACGCGGAAGGTCTCCCCGTCCTCCAGCTGCACGTCGAGGTAGCCGTTGAAGGCGATCGGCTCGTCGTACTGGGAGGTCTGGAAGTTCTTCGGCATGTCCGGATAGAAGTAGTTCTTCCGGGCGAAGCGGCACCACTCGGCGATCTCGCAGTTCAGCGCGAGGCCGATCTTGATCGCGGACTCGACGCCGGTCGCGTTGACGACCGGCAGCGCGCCGGGCATGCCGAGGCAGACCGGGCAGGTCTGGCTGTTCGGGTCGGCACCGAGCGCGGTCGAGCAGCCGCAGAACATCTTGGTCTTGGTGCCGAGTTCGACATGGACCTCGAGGCCCATGACGGGGTCGTACGACGCGAGTGCGTCCTCGTACGACACCAGGTCGGTCGTGGTGGTCACGGTGAGTACTTCCCTCTCAGCCCAGCAGGACGTCGTCGTCGCCCAGCCGCTTCAGCTCGCGGTAGAGAATGGCCAGGTTGGTGACGACGGCCGCGCCGGTCACGACGGCGTCGAGCAGCCGCAGCGTGTCGTTGTCTCCGCGGGCCTTCTTGATCTGCTTGTAGACACCGACGGCGCCGAACGCCGACGTGGCCATCGACACGTACAGACCGGACTTGGACTTCTTGAAGCCCTTGGCCTTGGACAGTGCGCTCACAGCGACGGAGCCTCCTCGATCAGCGGGTGGCCCCACTTTTCCACGAAGGCGGCCTCGACGGCGGCACCCACCTTGTACAGGCGGTCGTCCTTCATGACGGGGGCGATGATCTGCAGGCCGACCGGGAGGTTGTCCTCCGGGGCGAGACCGCACGGCAGCGACATGGCCGCGTTGCCCGCCAGGTTGGTCGGGATGGTGCACAGGTCGGCGAGGTACATCGCCATCGGGTCGTCGGCGCGCTCGCCGATCGCGAAGGCGGTGGTCGGGGTCGTCGGGGAGACGATCACGTCGACCTGCTCGAACGCCTTGTCGAAGTCCTGCTTGATGAGCGTGCGGACCTTCTGGGCGCTGCCGTAGTAGGCGTCGTAGTAGCCGCTCGACAGGGCGTAGGTGCCGAGCATGATGCGGCGCTTGACCTCGGGGCCGAAGCCGGCCTCGCGGGTGAGGGAGGTGACCTCCTCGGCGGAGTGCGTGCCGTCGTCGCCGACGCGCAGGCCGTAGCGCAGGCCGTCGAAGCGGGCGAGGTTGGAGGAGCACTCCGAGGGCGCGATCAGGTAGTACGCCGACAGCGCCAGGTCGAAGGACGGGCAGTCCAGCTCGACGATCTCGGCGCCCAGCTCCTTCAGCAGCTCGACGGACTCGTCGAAGCGCTGGATGACGCCGGCCTGGTAGCCCTCGCCGCGGAACTGCTTGACGACGCCGACGCGCATGCCCTCGACGCTGCCGTTGCGAGCGGCCTCGACTACCGCCGGGACGGGCTCGTCGATGGAGGTCGAGTCGAGCGGGTCGTGCCCGGCGATGACCTCGTGCAGCAGCGCCGCGTCCAGGACCGTGCGGGCGCAGGGCCCGCCCTGGTCGAGGGAGCTGGAGAAGGCGACCATGCCGTAGCGGGAGACCGCGCCGTACGTCGGCTTCACACCGACCGTGCCGGTGACGGACGCCGGCTGGCGGATGGAGCCGCCGGTGTCGGTGCCGATGGCCAGCGGGGCCTGGAAGGAGGCGAGCGCGGCGGACGAACCGCCACCGGAGCCGCCGGGGATCTTGGTGAGGTCCCAGGGGTTGCCGGTCGGGCCGTAGGCGCTGTTCTCGGTGGAGGACCCCATGGCGAACTCGTCCATGTTGGTCTTGCCGAGGATCACGACGTCGGCGGCCTTGAGCCGCTTGGTGAGCGTCGCGTCGTACGGCGGGACCCAGCCCTCGAGCATCTTGGAGCCGACGGTGGTCGGGATGCCCTCGGTGGTGAAGATGTCCTTCAGCGCGAGGGGCACGCCGGCCAGCGGGCCGAGCTTCTCGCCCTTGGCGCGCTTGTCGTCCACGGCGCGGGCCTGGGCGAGGGCGCCCTCGCGGTCGACGTGCAGGAAGGCGTGCACCTTCTCGTCGACGGCCTCGATGCGGGCGAGGTGGGCCTCGGTGACCTCGACCGCGGTGAGCTCGCCGGAGGCGATCTTCGCGGCGGTCTCGGCGGCCGTGAGCTTGATGATGTCCGTCATGGCTGTTAGTCCTCCCCCAGGATCTGCGGCACCTTGAAACGCTGCTGCTCCTGGGCCGGGGCGCCGGAGAGCGCCTGCTCGGGGGTGAGCGACGGACGGACCTCGTCCGCCCGCATGACGTTCGTCAGCGGGAGCGGGTGCGAGGTCGGCGGTACGTCTTGGTCGGCGACCTCGCTGACGCGGGCGACCGCGCCGATGATGTCGTCCAGCTGTCCCGCGAAGTGGTCGAGCTCTTCGGGCTTCAGCTCCAGACGCGCCAGCCGGGCGAGGTGGGCGACCTCCTCGCGCGTGATGCCAGGCATGCAGCGATCCTCTGGGGTGAGTGAATGTGGTTTGGCCCAATCCTATGGGGCGGGGGGCCGTGCCCGTGAAACGGTTTGCCGCCCCGGGGGCTCCCGGGGCCCCTCAGACCGCGAAGAGCAGTCCGGCGATGATCAGGACGACGACCGCGGTGGCGAAGTGGATTCCGAACGCGACCGCCTTCGTGCCGCCGTTGCGCAGCACGATCAGGGTGTCGCCGAGCGGCACGAGCGCCACGGCGAGCATGAACCAGGCCTCGGCTCCGGCCCCCGCGAAGGCGAGCAGCGCCAGACCGACCAGCCCGAGGGTGCCGTCCCGCAGGCCCTTGATCGTCAGATAGGCGCCGGCGTCACCGCCGGGGTCGGCCGGGACGCCGTATCCGGTGGCCGCGGAGGCGCGCTGGAACAGGAACCGGTAGCCGAGGAACAGGCAGAACAGGTTGAGCACGACGGCCAGGGTGTACGCGGTGACGGTCATGGCTCTCTCCGATTCATGGAATCTAGCAACGCTAGGAATGGGAGCGAAGCTAGCAGAGCATCGGCAGGAACGCTAGCGCTGCTAGAATTCTGGTATGACGATCCAGACGCGCCGGGAGCGCGAACGAGCGGAACGCGAGCGACTGATCGTGACGGCCGCCCGGGAACTGGCGGAGGCGGAGGGCTGGGACGCGGTGACCACGCGCCGGCTCGCCGAGGAGATCGAGTACAGCCAGCCGGTCCTCTACAGCCACTTCAAGGGCAAGGGCGCGATCATGGCGGCGGTGGCGGTGCAGGGCTGCGCGGACCTGGCCGAAGAGATGCGGGCGGCGCGCACGGCGGCCGGGAGCCCCCGCGAGGCACTCGCCGCGGTGGGCGGCGCGTACACGGCCTTCGCCCGGCGGCGGCCCGCGCTCTACGACGTGATCTTCACGCTCGCCGTGGACCTGCCCTTCGCCACCCCCGAGGCGCCGCCCGCCCTTCAGGACGCCTTCGGCGAACTGCTCCAGGCCGTCCTGCCGATCGCGGGCGACGGCGAGGACACGGGCTTGCTGACGGAGACGTACTGGGCCGGGCTGCACGGGCTGGTGACCCTGATGCGCAGCGGCCGGCTGCCCGAGGAGGCACACGAGCAGCGACTGGCGCTGCTGATCGGCCACTTCGTGCCGCCCGGCACGAGCTGAGCGCTCGCCCCGGGCCGGGGGAAGCGCAGCGGCCGGGCGAGCGGAACAGGTGGGTGCGGCCTACTCGTCGGCCGTCGCGGCGGGGAGCGCGGCGCGCGGGCGCTGCCAGCCCCGGGGCCCCCGCGCCCGCAGCCACGCCGTGGTCTCCTCCGGGGGCATCGCCGCCGCGACCAGCCAGCCCTGGACGGCGTCGCAGCCGAGGTCACGCAGACGCTCCCAGGTCTCGTCGTCCTCGACGCCCTCGGCGACGACGAGCAGGCCGAGGGAGTGCGCGAGGTCGACCGTGCAGCGGACGATCTCCGCGTCCTCGGTGTCGACCGCGAGCCGGGCCACGAACGAACGGTCGATCTTCAGCTCGCTGACCGGGAGCCGGCGCAGGTGCACGAGCGAGGAGTAGCCCGTGCCGAAGTCGTCGAGGGACATCTTCACGCCGTGCGCGGTCAGTTGGTTGAGGGTGTCGGCGGCGCGCTGCGGATCCTCCAGCAGCACGTGCTCGGTGATCTCCAGTTGGAGCGCTCCCGCCGGGACGCCGTGCCGGGCCAGCCGGGCGGCGACGGAGCCGGCGAAGCCGGGGGTGTGCACATCGCGCGGGGAGACGTTCACCGCGACCGGGACGAACAGGCCCTGCTCCCGCCAGTGCGCGACCTGTTCGAGCGCGGTCTCCAGGACGTACTCGGTGAGGTGGGGCATCAGGCCCGAGGACTCGGCGATCGCTATGAACTCGTCCGGCGGCACTTTGCCCCGCTCGGGGTGCACCCAGCGGACCAGGGCCTCCAGGCCGGCCACCTGCCCGTCGAAGCGGACCTTGGGCTGGTAGTGCAGATGCACCTCCCGCGCGTCGAGGGCGCGGCGCAGATCCCCCAGCAGGCCGAGGCGGTCGGGGGTGTTGGAGTCGCGCTTGGACTCGTAGACCTCGACGCCGGTGCGGTCCCGCTTCGCCTGGTACATCGCCACGTCCGCCCGCCGCAGCAGCCCTTCGGCGTCCAGGGCGTGGTCGGGAAAGACGGCTACTCCCGCGCTGGCCTCCAGGACGAGGGTGAGGCCGTCGAGGTCGAGGGGGGAGCTGAGGGCGGCGACGAGGTTGCGGGCGACCCGGGTCGCGGAGGTCGTGGAGTCGGCGACGGGCAGTAAGACGGCGAACTCGTCCCCGCCGAGCCGGGCGGCCTCCGCCCCGCGCGGCAGCGCCACCCGCAGCCGGTCGGCGATCTGCAGCAGCAGCCGGTCACCGGCGAGATGACCAAGCGTGTCGTTGACCGACCGGAACCGGTCGAGGTCGATCAGCATCAGGGCGGCGCGGGCGTTGATCCGCTCCGCATCGTCCAGCGCGGTCCAGATGCGCTCCAGCAGCCACTGGCGGTTGGGCAGACCGGTCAGCGGGTCGCGCAGCTGCTCCTCCGCCCGGGCCCGGGCGATCCACAGGGTGGAGTCCAGGGCGATCAGCGGGATGGAGAACAGCGGCAGCAGGATCGGCTTGGCCACTGCTACCACGCAGACCAGCGGCGCGATCCCCAGCAGCGCGACCGCGACCAGGCCTTGTCTGACCAGGGCGGTGCGGGCGACGGTGGGCAGTCCGGGGCGCGGGGCGTGCAGGTACCAGAGCAGGACGCGGGTGACCATCAGGTAGGCGACGGCGACCAGGGCCACCTGGGGTGCCGCGGCGAGGGTCCAGGCGGCGGGCTCCGCCGGGGACTCGACGGACGGCACGGTGCCGAAGACGCCCAGCACGAGCGCGCCGGCGCCGATGCCGAGGAGGTCGACCGCGCCGTGCAGCACCCCCTGGCGCCAGCGGTTGCGGCGGGCTATGCCGACCAGCACAACGACCGTGAGGCTGACCATGCCGGCCGGAACCCAGCCGTAGAGCAGCAGGACGGCGAGGGTGAGGGCGGCGCCCGAGCCGGTGCCGCCCCACCAGCGGGAGCGGCCCAGCATGACGAGGTGGCCGACGATGATGCCGGTCAGCACGGCCAGCGACCAGCCGGTGGTGCCTGCCGGGAAGAGCGCGTGGCCGTCGGTGAAAGCGCGGTAGAAGCCCGCACCGAGGACGAATCCGGCCGCCGAGACGACGGCCGCGGGCACTGCGGGCCAGGAGTGGTGCCGTTCGCCGTCCGCGTCGTCCGCGCCGGCGAGTCCGGGCGTGTGTTCGGTGATCGGCTGTGCCCCGGTGCCGTCCGCGGCGCGCCCCGCACCGCCACGTCCGTCCGGGGTGTACTGTCCGACGGCGCGCACCTCCGCACCCGGACGCCCCGCCGGCCGCACGGCCTCACGGACTGCGCGCCATGCGACCGCCATGCGGCGCAGGCGCAGCCGTGAGCCCGGCACGGCGCTCTCGGTCGGTTCCATTCCCGTCCCTCTCACAGCCGGCGGTGCCCACGCCCCGCGGCCCGGTGCCCGACAACCCTTGTGCGGCCCGCGCCCGAAAACCCTTCCCCGCGCTCCGTGCGAGCACGAAGATGCCCCGACCGCGGCTGGGCACGGCAGGCGCACATCTCAACAGTAGGCCGCAGAAGGCTTCCAGGGGCAGCGGTCGCCGACGGTTGCCCGAATGCGCCCCAGCCACCCGTATGCATCTGGTATGCGCCGAACGGGTGGCCTTCAACCGCTACTCCTCGGCCGAAAGGGCGACTTCGGCCGCCGCGTCCGGTCCCTCCCCCAGCAGAACGCCGAAACCGTCCTCGTTCAGGACCGGAACCTTCAGCTGCATCGCCTTGTCGTACTTCGACCCGGGGCTGTCACCCACCACGACGAACGACGTCTTCTTCGAAACCGAGCCGGTCACCTTCGCTCCGCGGCTCTGCAGCGCCTCCTTGGCGCCGTCCCGCGTGAAGTGGTCGAGGGTGCCGGTGACGACGACGGTGAGGCCTTCGAGGGGGCGCGGCCCCTCGTCCTCGCCGGTGCTCTCGGCCTCCATGCGGACGCCCGCGGCCTTCCACTTGCGGATGATGTCGCGGTGCCAGTCCTCGGCGAACCACTGCTTGAGGGAGGCGGCGATGGTGGGGCCGACGCCCTCGGTGACCGCCAGCTCCTCTTCCGTGGCCTGGTCGATGCGCTCGATCGAGCGGAACTCGCGGGCCAGTGCCTCGGCCGCCACGGGGCCGACGTGACGGATCGACAGGCTGGTGATGATCCGGGCGAGCGGGCGCTCCTTGGCCGCCGCGATGTTCTCCAGCATGGCGACCGCGTTCTTGCGGGGCTCGCCCTGCTGGTTGGCGAAGATCGTGGCGACCTTCTCCTCACCGGTCTTCGGGTCGCGCTTGGGCAGCCCGCTGTCCGGGTCGAGGACGTAGGCCTTGATGGGCAGCAACTGCTCGATGGTGAGGTCGAACAGGTCGCCCTCGTCGACCAGCGGCGGGTCCTTCGGCTCCAGCGGGGCGGTGAGGGCCGCCGCCGCCACATAGCCGAAGTGCTCGATGTCCAGGGCCTTGCGGCCCGCCAGGTAGAACAGGCGCTCGCGCAACTGGGCCGGGCAGGTGCGGGCGTTCGGGCAGCGCAGGTCGACGTCGCCCTCCTTCATCGGCCGCAGCGCGGTGCCGCACTCGGGGCACTCGCTCGGCATCACGAACTCGCGCTCGCTGCCGTCGCGCAGGTCGGCGACCGGGCCGAGGATCTCCGGGATGACGTCACCGGCTTTGCGCAGCACGACCGTGTCGCCGATGAGGACGCCCTTGGCCTTGACGACGTCCTGGTTGTGGAGCGTGGCGAACTCGACCTCGGAGCCCGCGACCGTGACCGGTTCGACCTGGGCGTAGGGGGTGACCCGGCCGGTGCGGCCCACGCCCACACGGATGTTGACGAGCCTGGTGTTGACCTCCTCCGGCGCGTACTTGTACGCGATGGCCCAGCGCGGGGCGCGCGAGGTGGAGCCGAGGCGGCCCTGGAGCGGGATCTCGTCGAGCTTGACGACGACGCCGTCGATCTCCCACTCCACGGAGTGGCGGTTCTCGCCGAAGTAGGCGATGAACTCCCGGATGCCGTCCAGGCCGTCGACCACCCGGTTGTGGCCGGATGTGGGCAGGCCCCAGGACTTCAGCAGGTCGTAGGCCTCGGAGAGGCGGGTGAGGCCGGTGAAGCCCTCCAGGGCGCCGATGCCGTGGACCACCATGTGCAGGGGGCGGGTGGCGGTGACGCGCGGGTCCTTCTGGCGCAGTGAACCGGCCGCCGCGTTGCGCGGGTTGGCGAAGGGCTTGTCGCCGGCCTCGACGAGGCGGGCGTTGAGCTCCTGGAACTTCTCCATCGGGAAGTAGACCTCGCCGCGGATCTCCACGAGGTCGGGGACGGAGTCGCCCTTGAGACGGTCGGGGATCTCCGCGATCGTCCGCACGTTGGGCGTGATGTCCTCGCCGGTGCGGCCGTCGCCGCGGGTGGCCGCGCGGGTGAGGCGGCCGTGCTCGTAGGTGAGGTTCACGGCGAGGCCGTCGACCTTGAGCTCGCACAGGAAGTGGTAGTCCTGCTCGCCCAGTTCCCTGGCGATGCGCTCGGTCCAGGCGGCCATCTCCTCGTCGTTGAACGTGTTGTCGAGGGAGAGCATGCGCCGGCGGTGCTCGACCGCCGTGAACTCCGTCTCGTAGGAGCCGGAGACCTTCTGGGTCGGCGAGTCCGGGGTGCGCAGCTCCGGGTACTCCTCCTCCAGCGCCTCCAGGGAACGCAGCAGCTGGTCGAACTCCGCGTCGCTGACGACGGGAGCGTCCTTCACGTAGTAGCGGAAGCGGTGCTCCTCGATCTGCTCCGCGAGGCGCGCGTGCTTCTCCCGTGCCTCTGCGGGCACCGTCGTCGTCTCCGCTTGCTTGTCGCCGGCCACCGTGTCGTCCTCCCGTTACTCTGGGTTGTCCGCGAGGGATCTCGCCGCCCGGGCGCAGTGCGCGAGAGCCGTGCGCGCGTACTCCGGGGAGGCCCCCGCGAGTCCGCACGCCGGGGTGAGGGTGACCGCCTCCGCGAGAAGCCCCGGAGACAGCCCCAGCCTGCGCCACAGCGTCCTGACACCCATGACGCTACCGGCAGGGTCTGACAATGGGCCGTCCGCGGACGGGACGACACCGGTGAAGAGCCGGGTGCCGCCCTCCACGGCCTCCCCGATCACCTCGTCGTCACGCTCGGTGAGCAGGGAGAAGTCGAAGGAGACGGCGGCCGCGCCGGCCCTGCGGAGCAGCGCGAACGGCACGTCGGGAGCGCAGGAGTGGACCACGACCGGGCCGTCGGTGTGCGTCCCGACGAGGTCGCGCAGCGTCTGCTCCACGAGCTGCCGGTCGACGGCCCGGTGGGTGCGGTAGCCGCTGGCGGTCTTCACCTGCCCGCGCAGGACGGCGGTGAGGGACGGCTCGTCGAGCTGGAGGACGAGCTGCGCGCCGGGGATCCGCCGCCGCACCTCGGCGAGATGCAGCCGCAGCCCCTCGGCGAGGGAGGCGGCCAGGTCGCGGCAGGCCCCCGAGTCGGAGAGCGCCACCTCGCCGCCCCGCAGCTCCAGGTTGGCCGCGAGGGTCCAGGGGCCGACAGCCTGGACCTTCAGCGGCCCCTCGTAGTCCTGCGTGAACTCCTCCAGCGCGTCGAGGTCCTCGCCGAGCCAGGAGCGGGCCCGCTTGGTGTCCCGGCCCGGCCGGTCCCCGAGGCGCCATCCGCTGGGCTCCACGCGCGCGTACAGCTCGACGAGCATGCCGGCGGTCCGCCCGATCATGTCCGCGCCGGGGCCCCGGGCGGGCAGTTCGGGCAGGAAGGGGAAGTCCTCGAAGGTGCCGGTGACGGTCTTGGCGGCCTCTCGGGCGTCGCCGCCCGGCATGGATCCCACGCCGGTCGCCGCGCCGAACCTGAACTGGCTGTTTTCGCTCACCGGAGAAGCCTACGCAGGGTCCCGGCCCGGGGTCAGCTCCCCGGGGTCGGCTCTCGGGGTCAGCGCCCCGGGCGCACCGTCAGGTCGTTGATCTCCGCGTCCCGGGGCAGATCCAGGGCCATGACGATCGTCGTGGCGACCGACTCCGGGTCGATCCAGAGCGCGGCGTCGTACTCCTTGCCCTCCTGCTGGTGGACCTTGGCCTGCATGGGGCTCGCCGTGCGGCCGGGGTACACCGAGGTGACGCGGACCCCGTTGCCGTGCTCCTCGTGACGCAGGGAGTCGGCGAGCGCCTTCAGGCCGTGCTTGGAGGCGGCGTACGCGGACCAGTCGGCGTGGGCGTTGAGGCCGGCGCCGGAGTTGACGAAGAGCACGTGGCCGCGGGCGGCACGCAGTTGGGGCAGGAAGTGGCGGGTCAGCTCGGCGGGGGCGATCAGGTTGACGTCGAGCTGCCGGCGCCAGGCCTTCGGGGTGAGCTCGCCGACCGGGCCGAGGTCGACGACACCGGCGATGTGCAGCAGCGAGTCCACCCGGTCCGGCAGCGACTGGTGGGAGAAGGCCCAGGAGAGCCGGTCGGGGTCGGCGAGGTCGCCGACCAGGGTCCGCGCCCCGGGGAACTCGGCCGCCAGTTCCTTCGCGCGGCCCGCGTCGCGCGCGTGCAGCACGAGCTCGTCCCCGCGCCCGTGCAGGCGGCGGGCCACGGCCGCGCCGATGCCGGAGCCGGCTCCGGTGATCACATGAGTAGCCATGCCCGCCATGCTCGCATCACTGCCGGGTCACTCGACGCCCCGGCTCTCCTCCAGGTACGCGAGGGCCCCCACCGGCTCCTCGGCGAAGAACACCAGGTCGGTGAGCGGCCGGGGCAGGAACCCCTCGGCATCCATGCGGCGGAACTGCTCCTTCAGACCGTCGTAGAAGCCCGCCGTGTTGAGCAGGACCACCGGCTTGTCGGTGTGCCCGTGCTTCTTCAGTTCCAGGATCTCGGTGGCCTCGTCGAGCGTGCCCGTGCCGCCGACCATGATCACCACGGCGTCGGCCCTCTCCAGGAGCAGCTTCTTGCGCTCGGCGAGGTCCTTGGCGACGACCATCTCGTCGACGCCCGGGCGGGCCTTGGCCGCGAGGAACTGCACGGAGACGCCGGCCAGCCGGCCGCCCGCCTCCTGCACCCCGTCGGCGACCACCTTCATCAGGCCGACGTCGGAGCCGCCCCACACGAGCGTGTGGCCGCCCTTGCCCAGCAGCGTGGCGAACTCCCTGGCGGGACGGGTGTAACGCTCGTCGAGGTCGGCGGCGGACAGGAAGACACAGATGTTCATGAACCCACCGTACGGGCCCGGTCCACCGTGACGGTGACCCGCATTTTGGACTGCCGGTGGGGCAGCCGCTCCCAGTCGTCCATGAACCGGGCGTCCAGGCCGTGCCGGGCGGCGAGGTCGGTGAGGGTGCGCGTGCGGTAGTAGAAGTCCTCGTGCAGGACCTGGTGCTCCTCGCCCTCGGTGCGGTCGAAGGTGAAGTCGAAGAACCCGCCGGGCGCGAGGATCCGGCCGACGTGGGCGAAGCACTCCTCGATGACGTGCAGCGGCGAGTGCGAGAAGACGCTGTGCGCGTGCACGACGTCGAAGTGCGCGTCCGGCAGGAAGGCGAAGGTGAGGTCGTCGGCGAGCGCCAGGTAGGGCAGCTTGGGCTGGAGCTTCTCGGCGACGAGGGTGTCCTGGGCGGCGAGCAGGATGTGCGGGGAGATGTCGATGCCGTAGTAGTGCCCGGTGTCGAGGTGGTCGATGAACAGCCGTCCGGCGCGCAGGTTGCCGCAGCCGATCTCCAGCATCCGGTGGTGCGGTCGCAGGCCGTGGCTCACCAGGTAGTCGAACTGCATGCGGCCGATCCGCGCCCACTGCTCGCGCGAGGGGTTGTGCCCGACCGCCGCCTCGGTGCTGCGGGCCGCGTCCGAGGCCATGACGGCCCGGTAGTAGGCGATGTGGTCGGGGTGGCGCAGCCGCAGCCAGGCGTCCCGCACCGCGCGCCGGGCGTGCGCGGGCACCCGCTCCGGGTGGCGCAGCGCGTACCGGACCTGGTGGAGCAGACGGGAGCGGTTTCCGGCCGGTTCCGTGGCGCGCATCGGGGCCTCCTGCGGCGAGGGAAGAACTCCGCTTCAGCCTGCGCTGTACCTCAGGAGTCGGCTACCCGAGGAGGGGCGATCGTGACCAGAGGGCATCGCATCACCATCGAGCGCGGCGGCGGGCGCGTGCGCGTGGTGCACGACGGGCAGGTGCTGGCGGAGAGCGACCGGTCGCTGGTGCTGCGCGAGACGGGCTGTCCCGAGCGGTACTACATCCCGCCCGAGGACGTGCGCCTGGACCTGCTGACGCCGTCCGGTACGCAGACGTACTGCCCCTTCAAGGGCACCGCCTCCTACTGGTCGCGGCCGGACGCGGCAGACCTCGTCTGGGCGTATCCGGACCCCAAGCCGGACGTCGCCGAGATCAAGGACCACCTGTGCTTCTACGAAGTGGAAGTGTTCTGATCGGCTGACGCGCCGTCCGCTTCATCGATGAACACCGCGGCGTGCGGCAGTCTGCATGAGCATGGACAAGAAGACCCTTTCGCGCGACGGCACCCGCATCGCCTACGAGAGCACCGGCCGCGGTCCCGCGGTCGTCCTGGTGAGCGGCGCGATGTCGACGGGCGGCACCCTGGCGCCGCTCGCCGTGTCGCTCTCGGAGCGTTTCCAGGCCGTGGTGTACGACCGCCGGGGCCGCGGCGCGAGCGCGGACACCGCGCCGTACGCCGTGGAACGTGAGGTCGAGGACCTGGCCGCGGTGATCGAGGCGGTGGGCGGCGAGGCGCTCCTGTACGGCATCTCCTCGGGCGGGGCGCTGGCCCTGGAGGCGGCGGCGAGCGGGCTGCCGGTACGGCGCGTGGCGGTGTACGAGACGCCGTTCGCGATGTCCGAGGAGGGCGCCAAGGAGCGTGCGGAGTACACGGAGCGGCTGACGGAGGCGCTCGGCGAGGGGCGGCGCGGGGACGCGGTCGAACTGTTCCTGCGGCTGACCGGCCTGGCCGAGGGAGTGATCCAGGGCGCCCGCCAGTCCCCCATGTGGGCCGGCATGGAGACGATGGCCGCGAGCCTCGCCTACGACGACGCCGTGATGCGTGACGGCCGGGTCCCGCGCTCCCGGCTGGCCTCGGTGGGCGTTCCCGTCCTCGCGGTCGCGGGCGACGCGAGCCCCGCGTGGCTGCGCGAGGCGGCCCGGGCGATCGCGGACACGGTGCCCGAGGGCACGTACCGCACGCTCCAGGGCCAGACGCACATGGTCGAGCCGAATGTCCTGGCGCCGGTGCTGACGGAGTTCTTCAGCCGGGACTGAGCCGGGGGGCGGGGTCCACGC
This sequence comes from Streptomyces sp. WAC04114, assembly GCF_019733245.1. NCBI lineage: Bacteria > Bacillati > Actinomycetota > Actinomycetes > Kitasatosporales > Streptomycetaceae > Streptomyces > Streptomyces sp. WAC04114. The sequence continues at coordinate 45,767 of NZ_JAIGQA010000018.1, read as the reverse complement.
GCGCGTGGACCCCGCCCCCCGGTCCCGGAAGGATCAGGCCACGCCCGCCGTCGCCCGGGTCGTCGACGCGATCGTCGCCGAGCCCACCACGCGCGTGCCGTCGTACAGCACGATCGCCTGGCCGGGAGCGACGCCGCGGGCCGGCTCCGCGAACGACACGCGCAGCTCGCCGTCCACCAGCTCCGCCGTGACCTCGGTCTCGCCGCCGTGGGCGCGCAGCTGGGCCGTGTAGGTGCCGGGGCCGGTGGGGGCGGCGCCGCACCAGCGGGGCTTGATCGCGGTCAGGGCGCTGACGTCCAGCGCGGCGGCCGGGCCGACGGTCACCGTGTTGTCCACCGGCGAGATGTCGAGGACGTAGCGCGGCTTGCCGTCGGCGGCGGGGGTACCGATGCGCAGGCCCTTGCGCTGGCCGATGGTGAAGCCGTACGCGCCCTCGTGCGTGCCGAGCTTGGCGCCGGACTCGTCGACGATGTCGCCCTCGGAGCGGCCGAGCCGGTTCGCGAGGAAGCCCTGGGTGTCGCCGTCGGCGATGAAGCAGATGTCGTGCGAGTCGGGCTTCTTGGCGACGGCCAGGCCCCGGCGCTCGGCCTCCGCGCGGATCTCGTCCTTGGTGGTGACGGTGTCGCCGAGCGGGAACATCGCGTGGGCGAGCTGCCGGTCGTCCAGCACGCCGAGGACGTACGACTGGTCCTTGGCCATGTCGGAGGCGCGGTGCAGTTCGCGGGTGCCGTCCTCGCGGACGATCACCTGGGCGTAGTGGCCGGTGCAGACCGCGTCGAAGCCCAGCGCGAGCGCCTTGTCGAGGAGGGCGGCGAACTTGATCTTCTCGTTGCAGCGCAGGCACGGGTTGGGGGTGCGGCCGGCCTCGTACTCGGCGACGAAGTCCTCGACGACGTCCTCGCGGAAGCGGTCGGCGAGGTCCCACACGTAGAACGGGATGCCGATGACGTCCGCGGCGCGGCGGGCGTCGCGTGAGTCCTCGATGGTGCAGCAGCCGCGCGCGCCCGTCCGGAAGGATTGGGGGTTGGCGGAGAGCGCGAGGTGGACGCCGGTCACGTCGTGGCCCGCTTCGGCCGCGCGGGCGGCGGCGACGGCGGAGTCGACTCCGCCGGACATGGCGGCCAGGACGCGGAGGGGGCGGGGGCGCTGCGGGGTGTCAGTCATAACCCTTCCAGGGTACGGGGACGCGGGAACCAGGGCCGCCGGGTATCCGTTGACGATCACATGGGAGAGCGGAAGGCTTCGAAGGACGGCGACCGGAAGGTCGGCCGCCGCGCGCTGCTGATCGGCGGGACGGTGGCCGCGGCGGGCTCCGCCGTGCTCGCCCGGGACGAGCTGGCGCGCCTGTGGTGGCGCACCCCGGGCGTCGAGAAGCCGCGCAAGGAGGGCGAGGTCGACTACGCGGGCGCGCGCTGGGTGGCGGCGTCGGACGCGAACTGGCGGCGCGCGGACCGACCCGACGACTACGGCATAGACATGGTCGTGGTGCACGTCACACAGGGCAGCTTCGACAGCGCGGTGAAGGCCTTCCAGGACCCGGGGCACAGGGCGGCGGCGCACTACATCGTCCGGCAGGACGGCCATGTCACGCAGATGATCCGCGAGCTGGACGTGGCCTACCACGCGGGCAACCGCGACTACAACGAACGCAGTGTCGGCATCGAGCACGAGGGTTTCGTGGACCGCCCGCAGGACCTGACCGACGAGATGTACGAGGCCTCGGCCCGTCTGACGGCCCGGATCTGCGCCCGCTACGACATACCCGTCGACCGCGAGCACATCATCGGCCATGTGGAGGTCCCGGGCACGGACCACACGGACCCGGGGCGGCACTGGGACTGGGACAAGTACATGCGACTGGTACGACAGGCGCGTACGACTCCGGCCTGATCCGACGGGACCGTGCGGCGTCGGCCTGATGGCACCTGCCCGACGTCACGGGCCCGTTCACGACGCGCCCCGCCCCGGCCCGACCCCGGCAGGGCCTAGGTCAGCCCCGCCGCCCTCGCCCGTTCCACCGCCGGGCCGATGGCCTTCGCCAGGGCCTCGACGTCGGCCTCGGTGGAGGTGTGGCCCAGGGAGAAGCGCAGGGTGCCGCGGGCCAGGTCGGGGTCGGTGCCGGTGGCGAGGAGGACATGGCTGGGCTGGGCGACGCCGGCGGTGCAGGCGGAGCCGGTGGAGCACTCGATGCCCTGGGCGTCCAGAAGGAGCAGCAGGGAGTCGCCCTCGCAGCCGGGGAAGGTGAAGTGCGCGTTGGCCGGAAGACGCCCCTGCGGGTCCGGGTCGCCGCCGAGGATCGCGTCCGGGACGGCCGAACGGACCGCGCTGACGAGGGCGTCGCGCAGGGTGCCGATCTCGCGGGCGAACCACTCGCGCTGCTCGGCGGCCAGTCGCCCGGCGACGGCGAAGGAGGCGATGGCGGGCACGTCGAGGGTGCCGGAGCGCACGTGGCGTTCCTGACCGCCGCCGTGCAGGACCGGAACGGGGGTGTGCTCACGGCCGAGGATCAGCGCGCCGATGCCGTAGGGGCCGCCGATCTTGTGGCCCGAGACGGTCATCGCGGCGAGGCCGGAGGCGGCGAAGTCCACGGGGATCTGGCCGAAGGCCTGGACGGCGTCCGCGTGCAGCGGGACACCGAACTCGGCTGCCGTCTCGGCGAGTTCACGGACGGGGAGGATCGTCCCGATCTCGTTGTTCGCCCACATGACGGTGGCGAGGGCCACGTCGTCGGGGTTGCGGGCGATCGCCTCACGCAGGGCGTCGGGGTGGACGCGGCCGTGGGAGTCGACCGGCAGGTACTCGATGGTGGCGCCCTCGTGTTCGCCGAGCCAGTGCACGGCGTCGAGGACCGCGTGGTGCTCGACGGGGCTGGCGAGGACACGGGTGCGGGCCGGATCGGCGTCGCGACGTGACCAGTAAAGGCCCTTGACGGCCAGGTTGTCGGCCTCCGTGCCGCCCGAGGTGAAGACGACCTCGCTGGGGCGGGCGCCGAGGGCTTCGGCGAGGGTCTCGCGGGCCTCCTCGACGGTGCGGCGGGCCTGCCTGCCGGATGCGTGGAGGGAGGACGCGTTGCCGGTGGCACCCAGCTGGGCGGTGAGCGCCTCTGCCGCCTCCGGGAGCATCGGGGTGGTCGCGGCGTGGTCGAGGTAAGCCATGGTGAGCCCGATTCTACGGCTCCGTTTCGACGGGCCTCAGATCAAGGCTGGCCCAACGTGAACCGCCGTGCGGGGGGCGACGGCCCGTCGTCCTCGGGCCCGGCCGCGGCGTACCGGCTCACGGCCGTCCGACGGCGGCTCAGAAGCTCCACGAGATGGTGCTGTCGAACTCCATGAAGGCGGCGAGGACCAGCAGGTCGGCGACGCCCAGGCCCAGGCCCAGCAGGGCGCGGCCACGGCGCTCGGTGCCGCGCCACAGGGCGACGCTCGCCAGCACGATGGCGATCGGGCCGAGGAAGAGGTTGAGCACGAGCAGGCCGAGCAGGCCGAGGATGAAGGACGCGACGGCCATGCCGTCGGTGTCACGGATACCGGTGCGGCGCGAGGCCGGAGCGGTGAGCTGCATGGTGATCGACTCCCGAAGTCGGTTCGGAGGGACGGTGAACGGCGTCGCCGTCAGTGGGCCTGGGTGTGGCGCCGGCGGCCGCGCTCGCGGACCGCGAAGATGCCGAGCCAGACGGCGATGACGGCGCCGACGGCGACGGAGAAGGTGAGCGGCGCGTGCGCGACGGTGCCCAGGACGACACCCAGCAGCAGGAGCGCGGCGACGATGAACAGCACGGGTAACAGCCCCCAAGGTTTGGGTGAACGCTTGTAGTTACAGTTGTTCACTGACTTCCCAGTCTAACGTCTCTCATGACTTTCCAATTCCAGAGAACAGTTGTTAACTGCATGGTATGAGTCACACCCTCGGCATCCGGCAGGCCCAGAAGCAGAAGACCCGGCAGGCACTCCTGGACGCGGCCCTGGCGCTGCTGGAGGAGCAGAGCCTGAGCAGCCTGGGACTGCGCGAGGTAACCCGCGCGGTCGGCGTCGCCCCGACCGCCTTCTACCGCCACTTCCGCTCCACGGCGGATCTGGGCGTGGCCCTGGTCGAGGAGGCGCTGGGCAGCCTGCACCCGATGATCCGGACGACGGTGTCCACGACGGGCGACCGCGAGGAACGCGTCACGCGCACCATCGATCTGATCGCCCGTCACGTCGACGGGTACCCCGCCCATGTCCGGTTCATCGCCCGTGAACGACATGGCGGAGTTCAGCCGGTCCGGGAGGCGATACGGGACCAACTCGTCCGGTTCGCCGAGGAGGTCAAGGACGAACTGGCCAAGGACCCGGTGTCCGAGGGCTGGAGCGAGGACGACCTGCTGATGCTCGCGTATCTCTACGTCGACCAGATGCTGAGCACGGCGTCGCTGTTCCTGGAGGCCCTCGAAGGGCCGCGGCAGGAGCGCCCGGAGCGGACCCGGCAGGTCGCACAGCTGGCGGCCCGCCAGATGCGGCTGATCGGCCTCGGCCGCCATCATTGGCTGGATTGACACCCTCGGCCGCCATCACCGGCCGGATCGACACCACCCTCGTGACAACGCACAGGGGCGGCGCACCCGTTCGCCGGGCGCGCCGCCCCTGCCGTACCCCGGTCGGACCGGGCTCGGCCTTCAAAAGGCCCCGGAGGGAGCTCCGGAAGGAACCCCGGGGACTCAACCAACCCCGCCTGGGCCTCCCTTGGGCCTGCCCTGTGACCTGCCTGTCAATACGCCGGAGTTCAGCCCAGCCGGGCCCGCGCCAGCTGCCGGGACTGTGCGACCAGCCGGTCCGCGCTGTCCCACACCTCGGCGTCCTCCTCCAGGAAGCCACCGGCGAGGTTGCGCGTGACGATGGACACCCGCAACGGGCCCGGCGCCGGACGGCAGCGGACGTGCACGGTCAGCTCGACGGTCGGCACCCAGCCCTTCAGGCCGATCTCGAAGGCGGTGGGCGGCAGCGCGTCCACCGCGAGCAGCAGGGAGAGCGGATCGGGGTCGCGTCCGTCCGCGAGGCCGAACCAGGCGCGCATCTCGCCCTTGCCGGAGGGCTGCCCGAGGGCCCAGCCCAGGGTCGACGGGTCCAGCTTGAGCATCAGCCGGTCGGTGATGGCCGAGCTGCCGTCGACCGGGGCGGGTCCGTCCTCCGGGCCGAAGCAGTGCGCCGGCGGCGGGATCGCGGGCGGCAGGGCCGTCGTACGGACGTCGTCGGGCAGGGTGTCCAGGTCGCCGTAGGAGGCGAGGACGCGGATGCGTTCCACCTCGCGGCCCTCGTCGTCGTACTGGAAGAGGGAGGCCTGGCCGGTCGACAGGGTGCGGCCGGTGCGGACGACGTCCGTGCGGACGACCGCCGGGCCGGGCTGGGACGCGGTCAGGTAGTGCGCCGAGATCGTGAAGGGATCGGCGTGCGGCAGGGCGTCCGCGAGGGCGCGGCCCAGGACGGCCAGCAGATAGCCGCCGTTGACGGCGCTGATGATCGTCCAGCCGGCGGAGAGGTCGATGTCGTAGACGCCCGGCGCGCGGCGGGTGAGCGCGGTGTCGCGGTCGAACTCGCTGTCGCCGATCGTGGCCCGGGCGGCCGGGGTGGTGGCTGCTTCTGGCATGGCTGAACAGTACAAGAACTAACTACTAAGCGGTAGCTTTTCCATCCCGGGCCAGGGTCACGTCTTGGTGAGACACGGGCAATTTCTCGGTAAGTGTCGGTTTTCCGGTGGCTGACCCAGGAGACGGACCTCCGCCCCGTCACGGCAGGACGGGCTGCTCCTCCTCGCTCACCGTCGACCGGCGGTGCCACGCCCGCGGAGCTCGCCAGTGGTACCGCATCGCGAGCAGGCGCAGTACGAAGGCGGTGATCACGGCGAGGCCGCTGGTGAGCGGGTTCAGGACGTCGTAGCGGATGCACAGGGCGATCAGCGCGGAGCCGACGATCGCCGGAACCGCGTACAGGTCGCGGTCCCAGCGCAGCAGTGAGGGCACCTCGTTGGCGAGGACGTCCCGCAGCACACCGCCGCCCACGGCGGTGGTCAGCCCGAGTCCCGCCGAGGCGGTCAGACCGAGCCCGTACTCGTACGCCTTGATCGTGCCGGCGACGCAGAACAGGCCGAGGCCGGCCGCGTCGAAGACGTTCACCGCGACCTGGATGCGCTCGACCTGGGGGTGCAGGAAGAAGACCAGGAGGGTGGCGAGCAGCGGGGTGAGGAAGTACCCCAGGTCCGTGAAGGCGGCGGGCGGTACGGCCCCGATGACCAGGTCCCGGAACAGTCCTCCGCCCAGCGCGGTGACCTCGGCGAGCACGGCCATGCCGAACACGTCGAAGTTCTTGCGCACGGCCAGCAGGGCGCCGGAGATCGCGAAGACGAAGATGCCGATCAGGTCGAGCGTGTGCTGGACGGACGGGCTGAAGAGTTGCTGGAGCACCCGCTCATTTTCACCCACGGGTGAGCCCCCGCCCTGATGTACGAGGGCGGGGGCTCGGGTGGACTCGCTTCCGGACCGGCCGGAGTCACTTCTCCACGGTCGCGGCGTCGTCCCCCGCGGTCTTCTCCACGGTGTTCTCCGCGGCCGCCCCGTGCGCCGACAACAGCAGCTTGGTGTCCTGCGGCTGCTGGTCCGCGAAGTTCTCCGGGTGGTGACAGGCGACCTGCTGCCCGGCCCGCAGCTCCTTGAGCGGCGGCTCGGTCGTCTTGCAGATCTCCGTCGCCTTCCAGCACCGGGTGTGGAAGCGGCAACCGCTCGGCGGGGCGATCGGCGAGGGCACGTCGCCCTTGAGCAGGATGCGCTCGCTCTTGGCGCCCCGGCGCTTCGGGTCCGGAATCGGCACAGCCGACAGCAGGGCCTTGGAGTACGGGTGCATCGGGGACTTGTACAGCTGGTCGCGTTCGGCCAGCTCGACGATCTTGCCGAGGTACATCACCGCGATCCGGTCCGAGACGTGCCGGACGACCGACAGGTCGTGCGCGATGATCACGTACGTCAGGCCCAGCTCCTCCTGGAGGTCGTCCAGCAGGTTCACCACCTGCGCCTGGATCGACACGTCCAGCGCGGAGACCGGCTCGTCGGCCACCACCAGCTTGGGGTTGAGCGCGAGCGCGCGGGCGATGCCGATGCGCTGGCGCTGGCCGCCGGAGAACTCGTGCGGGTAGCGGTTGTAGTGCTCGGGGTTGAGGCCGACCACCGACAGCAGCCGCTGGACCTCCTTCTTCACACCGCCCTCGGGCTCGACGCCCTGGAGCCGGAAGGGGGCGCCGACGATCGTGCCGATCGTGTGGCGGGGGTTCAGCGAGGAGTACGGGTCCTGGAAGATCATCTGCACGTCGCGGCGCATGGGGCGCAGCTCGCCGGTCTTCAGGTGCGTGATGTCCTGGCCCTCGAACTCGACCGAGCCGCCGGTCGGTTCGAGCAGCCGGGTGATCAGCCGGCCCATGGTGGACTTGCCGCAGCCCGACTCACCGACGACGCCGAGCGTCTCGCCCTTGCGCACCTCGAAGTCGATGCCGTCGACGGCACGCACCGCGCCGGTCTGCCGCTGGAGCAGGCCCTTGCGGATCGGGAAGTGCTTCTGAAGGCCGGTCACCTTCAGCAGGACCTCGCCGTCGGCGGTGGTGCCCTTGGTGAGGGTGCTCCCGCTGGTGTCCGGTGTGCTCACCGTTTTGTCGTCGCTCACAGCTTCGGCGCAATCTCTTCGGTCCAGATACGCTCCCGCTGCTCCTGCGTCATATGGCAGGCGGCCCAGTGCGAGCCGCCGACCTCGGTCAGCTCGGGGCGGACCGTGCGGGTGACGTTGTCCTTCGGGATGTCCGCGTACGGGCAGCGCGGGTGGAAGGCGCAGCCGGACGGGAGGTTGATGAGGGAGGGCGGCGCACCCTTGATCGGGATGAGCCGGTCGGTCTCCTCGCGGTCCAGACGCGGCATCGAGCCGAGCAGGCCCCAGGTGTAGGGGTGGCGGGGCTCGGAGAACACGTCCTCGGCGGGGCCGCGCTCCACGCACCGGCCGCCGTACATGACCAGCAGGTCGTCGGCCATCTCGGCGACCACACCCAGGTCGTGGGTGATCATGATGACCGCGGAGCCGAACTCCTTCTGCAGATCGTGGATCAGGTCCAGGATCTGCGCCTGCACGGTGACGTCCAGGGCGGTGGTCGGCTCGTCGGCGATGAGCAGCTCGGGGTTGTTCACCAGCGCCATCGCGATCATGGCGCGCTGGCGCATACCGCCGGAGAACTCGTGCGGGTAGCCGTCGACGCGCTTGGCGGGCTCGGGGATGCCGACCCGGTCGAGCATCTCGATCGCCCGCTGCCGGGCGACCTTCTTGCTGACGTCGTGGTGGACGCGGTACGCCTCGACGATCTGCTGCCCCACGGAGTAGTAGGGGTGCATCGCCGACAGCGGGTCCTGGAAGATCATGGCCATCTTCCGGCCGCGCAGCCGCCGTACCTCGTCGGGGTCGGCCGCGATCAGCTCCTGGCCGTCGAGCCAGACCTCGCCGGTGACCTTGGCGCGCGCCGAGCGGTGCAGGCCCATCACGCCGAGCGAGGTGACCGACTTGCCGGAGCCGGACTCGCCCACGATGCCCAGGGTCTTGCCCTTGCGCACGTCGAAGCTGACGCCGTCGACGGACTTGACCAGGCCGTCGTCGGTGTCGAAGTGGATGCGCAGATCACGGACGGACAGGAACACGTCGTCCGGTTCGGACGCAGGCGTGGTGTCCGGTTCGCCGAGCGCGGCTTTGTCGAGCTTGCTCACGAGTACCTCACCCGGGGGTCGATGGCGGCGTACACCAGGTCGACGATCAGATTGCAGAAGACGATGAAGAACGCGGCGACCAGGGTCACGCCCATCACGATGGGCAGGTCGTTGTCCTTGATGGCCTGGACGGAGTAGGCACCGATGCCCTGGAGGGAGAACACGGTCTCGGTGAGCACCGCGGTGCCGACCAGGGTGCCGAAGTCCATGCCGAAGATGGTGACGATCGGGGTGAGCGCGGAGCGCAGGCCGTGCTTGGCCACGACCGTGGTCTCCTTGAGACCCTTGGCCCTGGCCGTTCTGATGTAGTCCTCGCTCATCGTCTCCAGCATGCCCGCCCGGGTGAGCCGGGCGTAGAGCGCGGAGAAGAGGAACGCGAGGCTGATCCAGGGCAGCATCAGGTGCCAGGCCCATTCGGCCGGGTTGTCCGTGAACGGGACGTAGTCGATGCTCTCCCAGATCGGGATCTCGTAGACGAAGAGCGCGAGCAGGATCTGACCGGTGAAGAAGATCGGCAGGGAGACGCCGGCGAGCGCGATGAACATGGAGAAGCGGTCGATCGGCTTGCCCTTGCGCAGCGCCGAGATCACGCCGGTCGTCACGCCGGTGACCAGCCAGATCACCGCCGCACCGACGGCCAGCGAGAAGGAGACGGGGATCCGCTGCTCCAACTGCGGCCACACCTCGATGTGGCTCTTGAAGGAGTACCCGAAGCAGGGTGCGCTGCAGTGCGTCGCGTCGGGACCGAACTTGTAGTCGGCGCCCACCACGAGGCCCTTGAGGAAGTCCCAGTACTGGACGTAGAGCGGTTGGTCCAGACCCAGGTTCTGCTTGATCGCGGCGACGGATGCGGGGTTCGCGTCCTTGCCCACGTACTGGGTGGCCAACTGGTCGGCCGTCTGCCCGCCGATGCGGGGTACCAGGAAGAAGATGGCGAAGGTGACTGCGCTGACCACCAGCAGCAACAGCACTGCGCCCATGACGCGTCGGAGGATGTACGCAGCCACAGCTGTACGGCCCCGGGTGGCCGCGGCGGGATCGTCCGCCGCGGCCACCCGGTGCCTTCACCTGCCTTTCGAAAGGATCCGGCCTGCTGAATTACTTCGAGGAGCTCATCAGCAGGTAGTCGTACATGCCGAGGTAGGCCTGCGTGACCGTGACGTTCGTCGCGGACGTCGGCCGCAGCAGCAGGTTCTTGCGGTAGACCAGCGGGACGACCGAGGCGTTGTCGAGGACCATCTTGTCGATGTCACCCCAGGCCTTGGTGCGGGCCGCGTCGTCGGTGTTGGCGATCGCGTCCGTCAGGGCCTTGTTGATCTTCGGGTCGTCCAGTTCCATCAGGTTGTTGCCGCCCGAGGGCTTGATGGCAGCACCGTTGACGATCTGGTCGAGGAAGCCGTAGCCGGTCGGCCAGTCGGCACCCCACGCCATCGAGAGCATGCCGAGCTTGTTGTCGTGGACGTAGCTCGGGACACCGGCGAAGTTCGAGAAGTACTTGCCGGAGGGGAACTGCTTGATCTCGACGTTGATGCCGATCTTCTTCAGCGACGCCTGGATGGCGGTCGCCGCGGCGACCTCGGCGGGGCGGTCGGAACGAGCCGTCAGGATCGTGTTGAAGCCGTTGGGCTTGCCGCACGCCTTCAGGGCCGCCTTGGCCTTGGCCACGTCACCCTTGTGACCCTCGGTCGCGTAGGTGTCGAACTTGGTGTAGCCGTTCACCGACGGCGGCAGCAGCGTGGTCGCCACGTCGCCCTTCGGGGAACCGCCCATGGCGTCGAGCACCGACTGCTTGTCGAGGCCCCACTGAACGGCCTTGCGGCACTCGGCGTTGTCGAACGGCTTCACGTTCACGTTGAGCGCGATGTACTGCGTGGCGCCCGCGTAGGAGCTGTCCGTCTGGTTGGCGTACTTGCCGCGCAGCACCTTCGGCTGGGTCTGCGGCTGCACACCCGTGCCGGCCGCGTCAGCCGTGATCTTGTCGGAGAGCAGGTTGTTGTCGACCGTGACCGGGTTGACCTTGAACTTGATCGTGATCTTGTCCGGCAGGGCCTTGCGGATCGGGTCCGACTTGGCGTCCCACTGCTTGTTGCGCACGAGGGTGGCGCCGCGGCCCTCCTCGTAGGACTGGAACTGGTACGGGCCCGTGGACTGGATGGCCTGGACGTACTTCGCACCGGTGTCCTTCGCCTGTGGCACGGGGGCCGTCTGCGAGAACGTCGCCAGGTAGTCGAAGTCGGCGAACGGCTGCTTCAGCTTGAAGACGATCGTCCGGTCGTCCGGCGTCTCGATGGACTTGATGCCCTCGGCGGACTTGTCCTTGTAGGGACCCTGGTACTTGTCACCGCCCTCGAGGTACGCCTTGAAGTACGTCGGGCCGTTGGACAGTGCCTCGGGCGCGAAGTTGGAGCGCTCGATGGCGTACTTGACGTCCTTGGACGTCACCGGGGTGCCGTCCTGGAACTTCACACCCGCACGCAGCTTGTACGTCCAGGTCTTGGCGTCCGGGCTGGACTTGCCGAGTCCCTCGGCGAGGTCCGGCACGACCTCCAGGCCTTCCTTGCCCGCCGCCGGCTTGAACGTGGTGAGCGTCCGGCCGTAGAGGCGGGAGAAGTTCTGCACCCAGCCGTAGTACGTGTTGCCCGGGTCGAGGGAGTCCGGCACGTCCGAGTGCTCGTACGTGACCGTCCCTCCCTTCTTGTCCGACGCGTTGACGATCGAGTTCAGCGCGGCGTCCTTCTTGCCGTTGCCTCCCCCGTCGTTGTCGTCACCTCCGCCGCCGCACGCGGCAGCACCCAGCGACAGTGCCAGGACCGACGCAACGCCGGCGGTCACCCTTCTCGTCTTCACCTGAGGAAGCCCCCTCATTAGATGGATCACTTGCTGCGAGGGTCGAGGGCGTCACGCAGCCCGTCACCCAGCAGGTTGAAGGCCAGGACGGTGATGAAGATCGCCAGTCCGGGCACGAACATGTACTGCGGATCAGCCGTGTAGAGATCCACAGCGTTGCTGAGCATGCCGCCCCAGGAAGCCTGCGGCGGAGCGATACCGACGCCGAGGAAGCTCAGCGCGGCCTCGAACAGGATGTTCGTCGGGATGATCAGCGTCGAGTAGACGAGGATCGGCGCGACGAGGTTCGGGAGGAGCTCCCGGAACAGGACGTACGGGCCGCGTGCCCCGAGGCTCGTGGCGGCCTCGATGAACTCCCGCTTGCGCAGGGTCATCGTCTGGGCGCGCACGATGCGGCCGATGTACGGCCAGCTGAAGAAGCCGATCACGAAGATCAGCACACAGATGCGCAGCGGCAGGCCTTCGAGGCCGAAGAACCCGTCCTGCACCGAGGCGGAGATCGAGATCGCGAACAGCAGCAGGGGGAAGGCCAGGAACGTGTCCATGAGCCTGCTGATCACACTGTCGATCCAGCCGCCGTAGTAGCCGGCGACGACACCGAGCACGGTGCCGATGCACACGGACAGCAGCGTGGCGCCGCCCGCGACCAGGAGGGAGACCCAGGAGCCGTCGATGATGCGGGCGAGCATGTCACGGCCGTACTGGGGGTCCACGCCGAGCGGGTGGTCCCAACTCATCCCTCCCCAGCCGCCCTTGGGTGCGAGCAGCGCGGGGTCGATGAGGTCCTGGTTGAACTTGTTGGGATCGAGGTTGAAGATCCACTGGATCGGCTTGGAGAACACCGCCAGCAGCGTGAGCAGGATGACGACGATGCCGCCCGCCATCGCCACCTTGTCCCGCTTGAAGCGCATCCAGGCGATCTGGGTGAGCGAGCGACCCTCGATCTGGCTCTTCTTGACCCCGGAGAGCACGGCCTCGGGCTGTGCTCCGGCTTCCGCCCCGGTGGTCTCGATGGGTGCGGTCACGGTGCGATTGACCCCTCTCGGGCCGGCGATCGCCGAGCCCCTGGCTGCCGCTGTAGCGGTTTTGTTTGTCTCGTACACAAGACCGACCGGGCCCGTGTCTTGCGGGGAGTCTTCAACGCTTTGGCGATCTGTTGCCAGACTTGGCGGTGAAAGGATGCGTAAACGTGATGCTGTCTGGGGGGTTCCGTTATCCGGACAGCGGGTAGCGGGGGTCGGACGCGCCAAGACAGGGGCATTCTAGGACATACTGGCGCTTTCCTCCCCTATCTACGCGCGGAGAGCTGAGCGGTTGTCGCCTTCGGGGGTGGTGCGAGAGGGGCTCCGGGGGGCGACTTCGAGCCGGTCAGTACCGGCCATGCGCGGGAGGGTATCCGTAGCCGGAGACCGGGGCCTGGACGGGGGCGGTGGCGTGGGCCTCGCGGTCGTAGAACGGGCGGGCCTTCGCACGCAGCCACATGGCCACCGGGTCGTGTTCGTCGGACATGGCGACGGTCGACACGGGGAGCCCGTCCGGCACGGCGCCGAGGGACTGCTGCATCATCGCGCGCACCGAGTCCACGGCCGGCGGCGAGGTGTCGTACACATCCAGTCCGATGGCGAGGTACGGCGCCCCGAGCGCGGGCTGCACCCAGGCCCGGCGCAACGACCGGACGGCCGGGGTGCGGTGGGCGTTCTGCGCGAGCAGGGCGTAGAACTGCGGGATCTCGATGGCGGGTTCGGACAGCCGCAGGGGGCCGGCGGGCTGGCGGTCCAGGCCCGTGGCGATTCTGCGCAGGTCCAGCCAGGGGATGCCGACGCCGCCGCCGGGGGCGTGCGGGTTGAGCCAGAGGCCGTAGTGGTCGGGGTAGAGGGCGCGGGCGACGTCGACCCCGTCGACCACCTCGTAGGAGCGGTTCCAGCCGCTGGCGGAGAGCTCCTGGGCGGAGGTCACACAGGGGGCGTAGCCGCAGCCGTCGACGTCCATGTTTCCGTACTGGGCGTCGGGGGAGCCGGCCTGCCCGTGCCACAGGAGCATCCAGATCTGGCCGCTGTGCGGGGTCGCGAGCGCGCGCAGGAGTGCCTCGTAGGCGTCGTAACGCCCGGGCGTGACCTGGCGCAGCATGTGCTCGACCTGTCCGGCCGCGGCCGTGCCGCTCGCGCTCACCTTTACCGCCCCTTCGTACACCGCCTCGACGGTGTCCTAGCTTAAGCCCGCGGGGGAGCGGCGGGGATTTGTGCCGTCGGGCGGGTGCGGGTCGTGTGTGGTTGACCGCGCCCACGCGGCGGAGCCGCACGGCGATACGGCCCCGCGCCCCTGGGGCGCTGCCCTAACGCTGGTAGAAGGGCCGGACCCGCTCCCGCATCCACGCTCCCACCGGGTCCTCCGCCACGTCCAGGAGGACGAGGTTGACCTGCCAGGGGGCCGGGACGGCAGTGACGGCCCGGGTGAGGGCGTCCAGGGGCAGGGCGCGCAGGTCGCCTTCCCACTGGGAGAGTTCGACGCCGACGAACATCACCGGGTCGGCGGTCTCGATCGCGGCGAGGCAGCGGCGGGCCGTGACGACGACGCCGGTCGCCTCGAACTCGGTGGAGGCGGCGGCGAGGAAGTCCACCGGGTCGTCCTGCCAGTCGGGCTCGAAGAGGCGGACCCGGCCGCCGCTCGCGGGACCGTCCAGCGGGGTCCGGCCGGCCCGGCACAGCTCGGCCACGGCGGGCGGCGGGAGCGGGATGCCCACCACACCGCCCGGGTTGACGGCTATGCCGGCGTGCGGGGGCAGGCCCCGGGCGAACTCCACGGCGGGCGCGATGGTGTACGACATGTGGGAGCCGACGACCTGGCGGAACTGCTCCTCGGAGCTGAACACCGGCACGAACGCCTGGCCGTCGATCTCGATGCCGGGCAGGTCGAGGGGGCCGCTGTGCGGGCCGCCGCCGCTGGGCAGCGGGATCCACACGAAGCTCCGGCCGAGCACCTCGACGATCCGCCCGCCGGCCGCCGGCCCGGCGCCGAGGGAGGCCGAGAGCACCTCCTCCAGCTCGTTGCCGGGCCAACCGCCGTGCGGGTGCGTCTGCGTCTGCGCCGGGAAGTCCGCGGAGAAGTCCGCCGGGATGTCCATCTGCCTACCGCCTGCCTGGAACCACTGCTGTGGCTCAAAAGGCTAACGGCTGACGGACGCCCGGGGGCATCGGGAACCGGGACTGCGCGGGACGGCGCGGGCTCAGCCCGTGAAGCCGATTCTGTGCAGGGCGTTCGCCGTGTCCCGGTCGGCGAGGACGGCCGAGCCGCAGCCGGTGGGGAGGTCGCCGCGCTCGACCGCGCGAAGGAGGCGGTTGCTCGCCGCGCGGTGGCGCAGGAACGCGTAGCGCGAGACGCCGCGGCCGCGGTCGCGCTGACCGGCCAGGGCCTGCTCGGGGGTGACGTCGAGGAGGAGCAGGTGGAGCGTGCCGCCCCGGCGGCGGGCCTCGCGGGCGAGCCAGCGGCGGACCCAGGCCTGGGTGCCGCAGTCGTGCACGACGACGCCGTCCCCGGTGCGCAGGGCGCGGCGCAGCCCGGCGTAGTGGGAGAGGCGGACGAGGGGGCGGTAGAGCGCGTACGGCAGGGCGCGCGGCATGCGGCGCTCCCAGCGGTCGCGGGTGTCCTGGGAGTCGATGCGCCGGCCCGGCACGGTGCGCCGCATCAGCGTCGACTTGCCGCTGCCGGGCAGGCCCGTGACCACGACGAGGTCGCGGGGGCCGAACAGCAGCGCGTGCGGGCCGCCCCCGGGGCGGTCGCGCAGGTCGCGGACGACCGGCGCCGGCGCCGGGGCGCGGACCGCCCGGACCGGAGCTGCGGCCGGCTGCTCGGGCGGCGCGATGCCCGTCGTCGCGTACGCGGTGGTCCTGTTCACCGTGATCGTCCTCCCCTGGGGCCAGGTACGGAGTCCCATCCCCGCCGAGTGTAAAGAGAAGGTAATGCGGCAGGCCTCTCATTTACGTTCTCGTCCTGCAACAGGGCTGCTACAGGTCGCTGTGTCCGGCGCGCGGGACTCGTGCACTCCCTGTGAAAGGTCCCCCTGCCGCGCCGGAAGGATGCGTGCAATGATGTGCGCGCCAACTGCATACCGGCCGTTTGAATCCGCGCGGGAGAGTCCCCAGCACCGCAAGAGCTGGGGCGCCGAAGGAGCAAGTCCCTCCCTTGAATCTCTCAGGCCCCGTTACCGCGCGGGCGAGGCACATCTGAAAAGCGAGTCACCGGCCACCGGTGGCTCCACCCAAGGTGCAAGCCGTGTCCCGTGTGGTCATGGCGAACCTCTCAGGTTCCGATGACAGATGGGGAGGAACGACCTCGCCCTCCCCCACGCTCGGCTTCGCTCGCGCGGGAGGGACCCCCATTTGCCTTGGGAGACGACCGACCGTGAGCAGTACAGGAGAACTCCGTCACACCGCGCTCGATGCCCTGCATCGTTCGCTCGGCGCGACGATGACCGACTTCGCCGGCTGGGACATGCCCCTGCGCTACGGCTCCGAGCGCGACGAGCACATCGCCGTGCGCACGAAGGCCGGCCTCTTCGACCTCTCCCACATGGGCGAGATCACCGTCACCGGACCGCAGGCCGCCGCGCTGCTGGACTTCGCCCTGGTGGGCAACATCGGGGGCGTGAAGCCGGGCCGGGCCCGCTACACCATGATCTGCCGGGCCGACGGCGGCATCCTGGACGACCTGATCGTCTACCGCCTCGGCGAGAGCGAGTACATGGTCGTCGCGAACGCCTCCAACGCCCAGGTGGTGCTGGACGCGCTGACCGAGCGCGCCGCCGGCTTCGACGCCGAGGTGCGCGACGACCGGGACGCCTACGCGCTGCTCGCCGTCCAGGGGCCGCAGTCGCCGGGGATCCTGAAGTCCCTGACCGACGCCGACCTCGACGGCCTGAAGTACTACGCCGGGCTGCCCGGCACGGTCGCGGGCGTCCCGGCCCTGATCGCCCGGACCGGCTACACCGGCGAGGACGGCTTCGAGCTGTTCGTGAAGCCGGAGCACGCGGTCGAGCTGTGGCAGGCCCTGACCAAGGCCGGCGAGGGCGTCGGCCTCGTCCCGTGCGGGCTGTCCTGCCGCGACACGCTGCGCCTGGAGGCGGGCATGCCGCTGTACGGGCACGAGCTGACGACCTCCCTCACGCCCTTCGACGCCGGGCTCGGCCGGGTGGTGAAGTTCGAGAAGGAGGGCGACTTCGTGGGGCGTGAGGCCCTGCGCGAGGCCGCGGAGAACGCGAATCACGAGCCGCCGCGCGTGCTGGTCGGCCTGATCGCCGAGGGCCGCCGGGTCCCGCGCGCCGGGTACGCGGTCGTCGCCGAGGGCAAGGTGATCGGCGAGGTCACCTCCGGGGCCCCCTCCCCCACGCTGGGCAAGCCGATCGCGATGGCCTACGTCGACGCCATGTACTCCACGCCGGGCACGGCCGGTGTCGGTGTGGACATCCGGGGCAGTCACGAGCCGTACGAGGTCGTGGCGCTGCCGTTCTACAAGCGCCAGAAGTAGACACTGGCCGAAGGGCCGCGGCAGCGACCCCGTGCCCGTCGTCCCAGCTCACCAGCAGTCCCCCTTTCCACAGCACTCCCGCGCGTACAGGAGAATCCAGGCCATGAGCAACCCCAAAGAGCTGCGCTACAGCAAGGAGCACGAGTGGCTGTCGGCCGCCGAGGACGGCGTCTCGACGGTCGGCATCACGGAGCACGCGGCCAACGCGCTCGGTGACGTCGTGTTCGTCCAGCTTCCCGAGGTGGGCGACTCGGTGTCCGCCGGCGAGACCTGCGGCGAGCTGGAGTCGACCAAGTCGGTGTCCGACCTGTACTCCCCGGTCTCCGGTGAGATCACCGAGGTCAACGAGGACGTCGTGAACGACCCGTCGCTGGTGAACTCGGCCCCCTTCGAGGGCGGCTGGCTGTTCAAGGTGCGGGTCACGGACGAGCCGGGCGACCTGCTCTCCGCCGACGAGTACACCGCGTTCTCCGCGGGCTGAGGGAGTCGTATGTCCGTCCTGAACACACCCCTGCACGAGCTCGACCCGGCGGTCGCCGCCGCGGTCGACGCCGAGCTGCACCGTCAGCAGTCCACGCTGGAGATGATCGCCTCGGAGAACTTCGCTCCGGTCGCGGTCATGGAGGCGCAGGGCTCGGTCCTCACCAACAAGTACGCCGAGGGCTACCCCGGCCGCCGCTACTACGGCGGCTGCGAGCACGTCGACGTGGTCGAGCAGATCGCGATCGACCGCGTCAAGGAGCTGTTCGGCGCCGAGCACGCCAACGTCCAGCCGCACTCGGGCGCCCAGGCCAACGCCGCCGCGATGTTCGCGCTGCTCAAGCCGGGCGACACCATCATGGGGCTGAACCTCGCGCACGGCGGGCACCTGACCCACGGCATGAAGATCAACTTCTCCGGCAAGCTCTACGACGTCGTCGCCTACCACGTGGGCGACGACGGCCGGGTGGACATGGCCGAGGTCGAGCGGCTGGCCAAGGAGTCCAAGCCGAAGCTGATCGTCGCCGGCTGGTCGGC
Organism: Streptomyces sp. WAC04114; assembly: GCF_019733245.1. Taxonomy (NCBI): domain Bacteria; kingdom Bacillati; phylum Actinomycetota; class Actinomycetes; order Kitasatosporales; family Streptomycetaceae; genus Streptomyces; species Streptomyces sp. WAC04114. The sequence goes on along the minus strand of NZ_JAIGQA010000018.1, from coordinate 27,625 downwards.
CTACCCGCGGCAGCTGGACTTCGCCGCGTTCCGCCGGATCGCGGACGAGGTCGGCGCGTACCTGATGGTCGACATGGCCCACTTCGCCGGGCTGGTCGCGGCCGGGCTGCACCCGAACCCGGTGCCGCACGCGCACGTGGTCACCACCACGACCCACAAGACCCTCGGCGGCCCGCGCGGCGGTGTGATCCTCTCCACGGCCGAACTGGCCAAGAAGATCAACTCCGCCGTCTTCCCCGGTCAGCAGGGCGGCCCGCTGGAGCACGTGATCGCGGCCAAGGCGGTCTCCTTCAAGGTCGCCGCCTCGGAGGACTTCAAGGAGCGCCAGCGCCGTACGCTGGACGGTGCCCGCATCCTGGCCGAGCGTCTGGTGAAGGACGACGTCCGGGCCGTGGGCGTGGACGTCCTGTCCGGCGGCACGGACGTGCACCTGGTCCTGGTCGACCTGCGCCACTCGGAGCTGGACGGTCAGCAGGCCGAGGACCGCCTCCACGAGGTGGGCATCACGGTCAACCGGAACGCGATCCCGAACGACCCGCGTCCGCCGATGGTGACGTCCGGTCTGCGGATCGGCACGCCGGCGCTGGCGACCCGGGGCTTCGCCGCCGAGGACTTCGCGGAGGTCGCGGACGTCATCGCCGAGGCGCTGAAGCCGTCCTACGACGCGGAGGCCCTCAAGGCCCGGGTGAAGGCCCTGGCCGACAAGCACCCGCTGTACCCGGGTCTGAACACGTAACGCTTCGCGGCCGGCGACGGCCGCGAAGAAACCTTTCGGGCGCCGCGCCCGCCACAAGCGGTCGCGGCGCCCACCCCCTCTGCACCACCCATGTAGTCAGGAGTTCCCCCGTGGCCATCTCGGTCTTCGACCTGTTCTCGATCGGCATCGGCCCGTCCAGTTCCCACACCGTCGGTCCGATGCGGGCGGCCCGCATGTTCGCCCGGCGGCTGCGCAACGAGGAGCTGCTGGCCCCGACCGCACAGGTCCGCGCGGAGCTGTACGGCTCGCTGGGCGCGACCGGCCACGGCCACGGCACCCCCAAGGCGGTGCTGCTCGGCCTGGAGGGCGACTCGCCGCGCACGGTCGACGTGTCGAGCGCGGACGAGCGGGTGGAGGCGATCAAGACCGGCGGCCGCCTGAACCTGCTCGGCGAGCACGAGATCGCGTTCTCCTTCGACGACGACATGGTTCTGCACCGCCGCAAGGCCCTGCCGTACCACGCCAACGGCATGACCCTGTGGGCGTACGACGCCTCGGGCGCGGAGCTGCTGACGAAGACGTACTACTCCGTCGGCGGCGGCTTCGTCGTCGACGAGGACGCGGTCGGGGCGGACCGCATCAAGCTCGACGACACCGTGCTGAAGTACCCCTTCCGCACCGGCGACGAGCTGCTGCGCCTGACCGAGGAGACGGGTCTGTCCATCTCCGCGCTGATGCTGGAGAACGAGCGGGCCTGGCGCACCGAGGAGGAGATCCGCGAAGGCCTGCTGGAGATCTGGCAGGTGATGCGGGACTGCGTGGCGCGCGGACTGTCCCAGGAGGGCATCCTGCCGGGCGGCCTCAAGGTGCGCCGCCGGGCCGCGAACACCGCGCGCAAGCTGCGCTCCGAGGGCGACCCGCTGGCCCTCGCCATGGAGTGGATCACCCTCTACGCCATGGCGGTCAACGAGGAGAACGCCGCCGGCGGCCGGGTCGTCACCGCCCCCACCAATGGCGCCGCCGGCATCATCCCGGCGGTCCTGCACTACTACGTCAACTTCGTGCCGGGGGCCGACGAGGAGGGCGTGGTCCGCTTCCTGCTCGCCGCGGGCGCGATCGGCATGCTCTTCAAGGAGAACGCCTCCATCTCCGGCGCCGAGGTCGGCTGCCAGGGCGAGGTCGGCTCCGCCTGCTCCATGGCCGCGGGCGCCCTGGCCGAGGTCCTCGGCGGCTCGCCCGAGCAGGTCGAGAACGCCGCCGAGATCGGCATGGAGCACAACCTCGGCCTCACCTGTGACCCGGTCGGCGGCCTGGTTCAGATCCCCTGCATCGAGCGCAACGGCATGGCCGCGGTCAAGGCCGTCACGGCCGCCCGCATGGCGATGCGCGGCGACGGCTCCCACAAGGTGTCCCTGGACAAGGTCATCAAGACGATGAAGGACACCGGCGCGGACATGTCGGTCAAGTACAAGGAGACGGCCCGGGGCGGGCTGGCGGTGAACATCATCGAGTGCTGAGCCCGGGCGGCGGGCGTCTTGCCATGCGAGATGGCAATACCGGAAATCAAGATGGCTGACATCGTTGTAGGACCCATGTTTCACACGTGAAAGACCGAACGATGCCCGCACCAGCCACCGGTTCAGCCCCCACGCCCGTCAACCCGAGGTCCCGCGTCCTCGTCGCCAGCCTCATCGGCACGACGATCGAGTTCTACGACTTCTACATCTACGCGACCGCCGCGGTGCTCGTCTTCCCCCAGCTGTTCTTCCCGAGCAGCGACCCGACCACCGCGCTGCTGTCGTCCTTCGCGGTGTTCGGTGCCGCGATGGTCGCCCGCCCGATCGGCGCCGTCGTCTTCGGGCACCTCGGTGACCGGCTCGGCCGCAAGAAGACGCTCGTCGTCTCGCTCCTGACCATGGGCATCGCCACGTTCCTCATCGGCGTCCTGCCCACCTACGCCCAGGCCGGCTGGGTGGCCACCGCGCTGCTCGTGCTGATGCGGCTCGCCCAGGGCTTCGCGCTCGGCGGCGAGTGGAGCGGTGCCGCCCTGGTCGCGACCGAGAACGCCCCCAGCGGCAAGCGCGCCCTGTACGGCACCTTCCCGCAACTGGGCGCCCCGCTCGGCTTCATCATCGGCAACGGTCTGTTCCTGGCCATGGGTGCGCTCCTGCCGTCCGCGGCCGGCGCCGACCCCTCGCAGCCCTCGGATGCCTTCGTCAGCTGGGGCTGGCGGGTGCCGTTCCTGTTCTCCGCCGTGATGGTCGCGATCGGCCTGTGGGTGCGCTCCCGGCTCGTCGAGTCGGCGGTCTTCGCCCGGACCCGCGAGTCGGGCGGGGTGCGGCGGCTGCCGCTCGCCACGGTGGTGCGCAGCCACGGGAAGCAGTTGGTCCTGGGCACCTTCATCATGCTGGCGACCTACGTGCTCTTCTACCTGATGACCACGTTCTCGCTCAGCTACGGACGCGCCGCGAAGGACGCCGCCGTGCCCGGACTGGGCTATGGCTACACGACGTTCGTGCTCATGATGATCTTCGGCGTGCTGTTCTTCGCCGCGTTCACCCTGGTCTCCGGCCCGCTCGCGGACCGGTACGGGCGGCGCGCCACCCTGCTCTGGATCACCGCCGGGATCGTGGTCTTCGGGCTGGTCTGGGTGCCGCTGATCGAGCTGGGCACGCTCGGCGTGGTGCTCTGGCTGGTGCTCGGCTTCACCCTGATGGGCATGACCTTCGGCCCCATGGGCGCGCTGCTGCCGGAGCTCTTCCCCACCAGCGTGCGCTACACCGGCTCCGGCATCTCGTACAACGTCAGCTCGATCCTCGGGGCGGCGGTCGCACCGTTCATCGCCGTGGCGCTGTGGGAGACCGGGGACGGCTCACCGTGGCTGGTCGGTGTGTACCTCTCGGCGATGGCGGTGCTGACGCTGATCGCGCTCCTGCTCGGCAAGGAGACCAAGGACGTCTCCCTGGACGACCGGGACGCCACCGCCGACGATCCGCTCCGCGCCCCGGCCGGCTCCCCCACCCCCTGAAACCGGCCGTCAAACCGACCGGCGCTCACCACCGCCGGGCCGCGAGCCTCCTCGCACCCGGCGTACGGCCGTTCCTTCGGGGCATAACAACAACCCCTGACCCGAGGGAACTTCAGCCCCACCCGCACCACAGGGAGCCCCCATGCTGCGCGGCATCGACGTGAGCGCCTACCAGTCCTCCTCCTACGGTACGGACGGCCTCTCCTTCGTCTTCGTCAAGGCGACGGAAGGCCGCTCCTACGTCAATCCGAAACTCGCCGCCCAGACCGGACGAGCCCGGGACGCCGGGCTGGTCGTCGGCTTCTACCACTTCCTGTGGCCCGGCAACCTCACGGCCCAGGCCGAGTACTTCGTGAGCAAGGCCCCCGACCGGCCGGGAGACATCCTCGCCGTCGACTGGGAGAACACCAGCGAGGGGACACACGCGAGCAACGCGGAGAAGGACCGGTTCATCAGGAAGCTGAAGGACCTCCGGCCGGACAGTCGGGTGGTGCTCTACTGCAACCGTCACTTCTGGCTCGACATCGACACGACGTCCTATGCGGGCGACGGCCTGTGGATCGCCGACTACGTCTCGGCGGGCAAGCCCCGCATCAAGGCCAAGTGGCGCTTCCACCAGTACACCGACGACCCGCTGGACAAGAACGTGGCCGACTTCGAGAGCGAGACGGCGCTGCGGAGGTGGGCGGAGGGCGCCTGAGCTAGCCGCGGAAATCCGGGGTGCGCTCCGGGGACGCCTCGGCCAGGGCCTTCGTGACCGCCTCGGTGCCGCCCCGCAGGCCGTAGACCGGGGTGCCGGGCTGCTGGCGCCAGGAGTCGTCGATGCCGCCCGCGTCGACGGTGTCGAAGCCGAGGGCGTCGATCAGGTCCCGTACCGTGCGCTTGGCGCCCTCGTCGTCGCCGGCCACCGGGAGGGCCATGCGGTCGGGGTCGCCGGCGGGGAGCGGGCGGTCCAGGATGTCCTGGGCGTAGGTGCCGTTGAAGGCCTTGACGACCGGGTGGCCGATCCGGCGCTCCGTCCAGCGGCTCTCGGTGAGGCCCTCGTCCTCGATCTCCGCGATCCTGCCGTCGCGCTGGCGCGGGTAGTAGTTGCCGGTGTCGATGACCGCGACGCCGTCGGCCGCGCCGTCGAGCAGACCGGCGGGAAGGTCCGGGACCGCCTTCAGCGGGATGGTGACAACGACGATCTCGGCGCCCCGCGCCGCCTCCCCGACGGTCACGGGCGTCGCGCCGGTCTCGTCCGCGAGGGCCTTGAGTGTGTGCGGACCCCGGGAGTTGGCGACGGAGACGTCGTGCCCCAGGGCGGTGAGCCGCCGGGTCAGGTTGCCGCCGATGTTGCCCGCTCCGATGATGCCGATCTTCATGTCCTCGCCTTGCCCTTCCGGAGATGAACAGCGCCGCGTGAAGCCTTGTGACCAGGGTCAACCTCGGGAGCGAGTGGGCTATTCCGGTCCGGGAAGGGTCTCCGCCCGGGCATGGCGAGGGGCCCGGTCCGAGGATCGTGGACCGGGCCCCTTCGCGCACGGGCGAGCCGGAGGCCTACTTGTTCAGGTAGGCCCAGAACTCGTCGAAGCTCAGCTGCTTGTCGCCGTCGAGGTCGCGGGTCTTGATGACGACCTCGGCCACCGACTCGGTGACGTTCCAGTCGCCCGACTTGGCCAGGGCGCTCTTGAACTCGGCAGCGGTGATGTAGCCGTCACCGTCCGTATCGATCCGCTCGAACTGCTTGCGTGCTTCCTCGATGTCCGCCACCGATCCGCCCCTCATCTCGTGCTGTGCTTCCTGCCGGCGCAGGTCTGACGCAGGTCAGATTATCCGGCCGTGCGGGCCTCCAGCGCGGCAGCCACCCAGGCGAACTCGTCGCGGTAGGCCGCCTCGGGCCCGGCGCCCTTCACGAGGGCGAGCAGCTCGCGGTAGCGGGCGACCTGGTGGGTGGCGTGCGACCGCAGCCGGTTCAGCACGGTGGCGGGGTCGGCGTCGCCCAGCAGCTCGTCCAGCACCTCGGCCGCCTCCGGGGAGCCGGGGTCGATGCCGCGCCCGCGGGCCTGTGCTCCCAGCTGCACGAGCCGCCGGGAGAACCACAGGGACGCCCCGGCGGGTGCGTCATGGCCGCGGTCGGCCGCGTTGAACTCGGCCACCTTGCGCATCTCGGCCCTGAAGCCCGGGTCCTGGAGCATCTCGGCCAGCTCCAGCCAGGCGTCGACCTGCTCGGGGGTGGGGTCCTCGGGCAGGTCGGCGGCGGTGCTCCGCATGCGTTCACGGATCACCGGATCCGCCGTGTCCAGGCCGTGGAACACCTCGTCCACGAATTCCTCCACGATCCGCCGCCGTTCGGCCGCCGACAGCTGTGCCAGTCTGTTCACGAGCGTCATCTCCTCCGCGTCGGACCCCCGCTTCGCCACGGTCGACAGCACCGCACGGGTCACCTTGAGCGCCCGGATCTGCGCGTCCAGCGCGACCACGTGCGCGGCCGCGACCCGCGCGACGGTCGTCTCACCGGCCAGCACCCGGCGGACGTCCACGAGCCCGAGGCCCAGCTCGCGCAGGGTGCGGATCAGCTCCAGCCGTGCCACGGACGCCGCGTCGTACAGCCGGTATCCACCCGTGGACCGGTCCACCGGGGGCAGGGCGCCCTCGTCGGACCAGTAGCGGATGGTGCGCACGGTGAGTCCCGTGACCCGGGCCAGTTCGCCGATGGTGAGCAGTCCGGTGCGGTCGTCGATCATGCCTGCGAGTCTGGACCCTCCAGCGGGTGGAGACTCAAGGAGCGATGGTGACGGACACTCTGGCGGACATCCTCGACGCGGCGGCGCGGGGCGTCTTCCCGCCGGCGGACGGCGGTACGACGATCGTGCCCCAGCCCTCGGTCCGGGACGCCGGGGTCCTCGCCTTCACGGCCCATTCGGTCGTCTTCACGGACGAGGACCCCGACTGGGTACGTGGCGTCCTCGCCCGCACCGAGTGCGACGCCCTCGCGGCCACGATGAACGCCCGTTTCCTGACGGCTCTGATGGACCGGACGGGACGTACGTCCGACACGGTCGACGTGCTGCTGACGGGTGCCGCGCTGCCCGGCGAGCCGCCGGTCGCGCTCACGGAGGTCCACGACCCGGGGCATCCGCGCGTGGTGTCCGCGATGCGGCGGCGGGACGGCGTGCGCGTGTGGACGACGGACGGCGGAGTGCTCGTGCTGGGCCGCGGGGTGGCCGGGCGCTGGGAGGTCGCCGTCGAGGTGGAGGAGGGGGCGCGGCACCGCGGGGTCGGGCGGCGGCTGGTGTCGGCGGCGCGGCAGCTGGCCGGGGGCGCGCCGGTGTGGGCGCAGGTGTCGGCGGGGAACGCCCGCAGTCTGCGGGCGTTCCAGGCGGCCGGTTACCGGCCGGTGGGCTCGGAAGCGCTGCTCGTCCCCGGAGCCGGGCGTCACCGGAAGACGCCTGTGTGGCCGAGCGAGTAGCGGCCCGGCTGCGGGTAGACCGCGAGGCCGTGCGGGCCGCTGCCGACCGGGATCCGGGCGAGCTGGATGCCGGTGCGGGTGTCGACGGCGTACACCTCGGCGTCGTAGCGGCCGGACAGCCACAGCACCTTGCCGTCGGCGGAGACGCCGCCCATGTCGGGGCTGCCGCCGTCGGGCAGCTTCCACTTCTTGGTCAGCCTGCCCTGGGTGAAGTCGAAGACGGAGATGGTGCCCTCACCGCGGTTGGTCACGTACATCTCGCGGGAGTCGCGGCCGACGTAGAGGCCGTGGCAGCCCTTGCCGGTGGGCATCAGGACGGGCTCGGTGAACGCGTCGCCGTTCAGGACCCACATGCCGTGGGCCATCATGTCGGCGATGTAGAACCTCTTGCCGTCGGGTGAGAGCTTCACGTCCTGCGGCATGGCGCCCTCGAACGGCAGCCGCTGCTGCCCGACGACCTCCATCTTCTCGGTGTCGACCTTGAGCAGTTCGCCGCTGAACTCGCAGGAGACGATGAAGTAGCGGCCGTCGAGCGAGAAGTCGGCGTGGTTGACACCGTAGCAGGAGACCGGGACGGTCTTCTTCACCTTCATGGTGTGCGGGTCGCGGAAGACCAGCTCGCGGTCGAGGGAGGCCATGACGACGGCGTACTTCCCGTTGGGCGTGAAGTAGAGGTTGTAGGGGTCGTGGACCTCGACGTCCTTGCCCGCCTTGCCGGTCTTGGGGTCGATCGGGGTGAGGGTGTGGCCGCGGTTGTTGTTGACCCAGAGCGTCTTCAGGTCCCAGGAGGGCACGACGTGCTGGGGCTGCCGGCCCACCCGGATCGTCTCGGTGACCTCGTACGTCGTCGGGTCGATGACGGTGACCGTGTCGGACCCGGTGTTGGGGACGTAGACCCGGGACGGGAAGTCCTTGACCACGGGGGACAGCTTGCCGGGGCGGTCGGCGGCGTACACGTCCTCGGGGTCCAGGACGGGCGGCATGCCCGGCAGGCCCTTCACAGGCTTCTTCTCGGGCGGGGCGGGCACGGCGGCCTTGGTGCCGCGCGCTTCGGAGGTCCGTTCCCCGCTCCCGGTGCCGCAGGCGGAGAGGACGGCGAGGACGGCACCCGCGACCAGGGCGCTCTTGACGAGATGGCGGTGCATTGCACCATTTAATGGGCGCCTCTGAGGGAAACCGGTGATTCGTCCGTCCGGCGACCGGGTGAGGCATCAGAAGGGCCCTAGCGGTCGGCGACCCGCATCTCGAACCAGGTCGTCTTGCCCCGGGGCAGCAGATCGACCCCCCAGCGGTCGGCGAGTTTGTCGACGAGGAACAGGCCCCGGCCGCTGATGTCCATCTCCTGGACCGGCATCAGGCACGGCAGTCCGCGGGAGGGGTCGCGGACCTCGACGCGGATCCAGCCGCGGCGCCGGTGCAGACGCAGTCCGAAGACGCGGGCGCCGGTGTGGCGTACGGCGTTGCCGACCAGTTCGGAGACGAGCAGAACCGCGTCCTCGGTGGTCTTGGGTGTGAGCCCCCAGTGGCGCAGGACCACGACCTGGGTGAGGCGTCTCGCGGTGGCCGCGGACTCGGGCCGGGACGGCAGTGGAACCTCTGCCTCCGTCGGGTTGCCGTACAACTCGAGCGCCTTCAGCGCGTGTTCGTCCTCGACGGTCGGCGACCAGCGCGCCGCGGCCGCATGTGCGTGTCCCCGCGGCTGTTCCATACCCTCCAGCCCCGCCATGCCCCCCATCATGGCCGCCTGGGGCGCCCGGCGGGGTCGTTCCCGGGGAATACGCCCCGGGGAACGGGGGGTGAACCGGTGGCCATTCGTCATATGCCCGCGGCACTTCGGAGCCTTCAGCAGCCCATCTGACCTGCCAGAACACCTGATTCCGGGGTAATCGACGGACTCTTCCGTTCCGGCACCCTTAAGGCTGTCTTAAGGGTGCCATAAACCGCCCCATCGAGGGACCCCGGGTCAGACACCATGTCAATTGCAAGCCCCTGGAGGGATGTTCAGAGGAACTTCGCCTTGCCCGGGCCCTCCTCGACGAAGCTGCGCATCCCGCGCTCGCGGTCCTCGGTGGCGAACAGGCCCGCGAACCAGTTGCGTTCGATCGCGAGGCCCGTGTCGATGTCCGTCTCCAGGCCCGTGTCGATCGACTCCTTCGCGGCGCGCAGGGCTAGCGCCGGGCCCTGAGCGAGCTTCGCGGCCCAGGCGTGTGCCTGCGCGTACACCTCGTCGGCGGGGACGACCCGGTCCACCAGGCCGATCTCGCGGGCCTCGTCGGCCTTCACCATGCGGCCCGTGAAGATGAGGTCCTTGGCCTTGGAGGGGCCGACCAGACGGGCCAGGCGCTGGGTGCCGCCGGCGCCGGGGATCAGGCCGAGCAGGATCTCCGGCTGGCCGAGCTTGGCGTTCTCGCCGGCGATGCGGAAGTCCGCACAGAGGGCGAGTTCGCAGCCGCCGCCCAGCGCGTACCCCGTCACGGCCGCGACGACCGGCTTGGGGATCCGGGCCACCGCCGTGAACGAGTCCTGCAGGGCGCGGGCGCGCAGGACCATCGCGGTGTGGTCCATCGCCTGCATCTCCTTGATGTCCGCGCCGGCCGCGAACACCTTCTCGCCGCCGTAGAGCACCACGGCGCGCACGTCCTCGCGGCGCGTGGCCTCCTCGGCCAGTTCCTTCAGCCGGTCCTGCGTGGCGATGTCCAGCGCGTTCATGGGCGGGCGGTCGAGACGGATCGTACCGACGCCTTCAGCGACTTCGAGAGAGACGGTCATAGGCAGCAGGTTAACCACGACTAACGGGTGAGGCCCCGGTGCGGTCCGTCACACCGGGGCCCTCTTGTCAGCAGGGGAGAACTACTTCTTCCACTTCTCCCACGACATGTTCCAGCCGTTCAGCCCGTTGTCCGGGGCGACGATCCGGTCCTCGGAGTTCTTGACGACCACCACGTCTCCGACCATCGAGTGGTTGAAGAACCACGCGGCCGCCACCTTCTTGTCCCAGCCGCCGCGCACGTCGCGCAGGCCGATGCAGCCGTGGCTGGCGTTGTAGTTGCCGAAGGCGCCGCTCGCCCAGTAGTTGCCGTGCAGGAAGGTGCCGGAGGTGGTCAGGCGGACGGCGTGCGGGACGTCCTTGATGTCGTACTCGCCGCCGTAGCCGACCGTCTCGCCGTTCATCCGGGTCACCGTCAGCATCTCGCTGATGACCATCTGGCCGTTCCAGGTCTCCATGCCGGGCTTGCCGGTGGTGACCGGGATGGTCTTGAACAGCTTGCCGTCGCGCATGACCTTCATCGTGAGCTTCTTGGCGTCGACGACGGAGACCTGGTTGCGGCCGATGGTGAACTTCACCGTCTTGTCCTGCTCGCCGTAGACACCGGAGCGTCCCTCGACGCCGTCGAGGTTCAGGTCGACGGTCACCTTGGTGCCGGGCTTCCAGTACTTCTCGGGGCGGAAGTCGAGACGGTCGTTGCCGAACCAGTGGCCCTCGACGTCGACGGCCGGCTCCGTCTTGATGCGGATGGCCTTCTCGACGTCCTCCGGGTTGGTGATGCCCCGGTCGAAGCGGATGGAGAACGGCATCCCGACGCCGACCTTCGAGCCGTCCTCGGGGGTGAAGGTGCCGGTGAAGGTGTTCTCGGGGGTCAGCGTGGTGAACCCGGCGTCCTCCGCGGCCGTGCGGCCCTCGGAGTCCTCGGCGACCGCGTGGACGGTGTACTTGGTGGCGCCGGACAGGTGGATGGACGGCGTCCAGCTGGCGCCGTCCTCGGATATCGCGCCGTCGACCTTGTTGCCCTTGGCGTCCTTGACCTCGACCTCGGTCAGCTTCCCCTTCTCGGCGGTCACCTTCAGCGCACCGCTCGTGTCGACGGCCTTGGCGCCGTCCTTGGGGGTGATGCCGACGACCGCCTCGGACTGCTTGCTCTGCGCGGCGCCCGAGTCCTTGCCCTTGCCGTCGCCCTCGCCGGAACCGGAGCCGGTCCCCCCGCCGCATGCCGTCACGGCGAGAAGCAGTACGCCGATCGCCGAGGCGAGCATTCCGTTCCTGCGCCCAGCCGACGCCCCCGATATCGGTCGCCCGTTCACGTCTTTCTCCCCTCCCAGGGCCTGGTCAGGCCCGCGCACCCCGCGCGTCCCCCGCACGTCGGCGAATAGTAACCACAGGGTGCACGGCACCGGCGGCCCGCGATTGTCACCGTTCGGTCCCAACAGATCGCCGGCTCAACCCGCCCCCTTGTCGGGCTACTTCACCGCACCGCCCGCCTTCCATGCATTCCAGTCCATATTCCAGCCTCCGAGGCCATTGTCGGGAGAGACCTTTTTGTCATTGCTGTTGACGACCTTGACGACGTCCCCGATGAGGCTTCGGTCGAAGAACCAGCCGGCCGGGGTGTCCGAGCTGCCGCCCTTCACGTCGCGCAGCCCGATGCAGCCGTGACTGACGTTGGTGCGGCCGAAGACGCTGTGGTGCGCCCAGTAGTTGCCGTGCAGGAAGGTCCCGGAGTCGGTCAGGCGCATGGCGTGCGGGACGTCCGGGATGTCGTACTCGCCCTTGCCGTCGCGCTTCTTGAAGCCGACCGTGGCGCCGTTCATCCGGGTGACGTCGAGCATCTCGGTCACCACCATCGTGCCGTTGTACGTGGCGTTGCCGGGGGCCCCGGCCGTGACGGGCACGGTGGCGAGGGGCTCGCCGTCACGCCGGACCTCCATGGAGTGCGCGGCGGCGTCGACGATGGAGACCTGGCTGCGGCCCACGGTGAAGGAGAACGTCTTGTGCTGGAGGCCGTAGACGCCGGGTGCCCCCTCGACGTCGCGCAGGTTCAGGGCGACGGTGACCTGGGTGCCGGGTTTCCAGTAGTCCTCGGGGCGGAAGTCGAGGCGGCTCCTGCCGAACCAGTGCGGGCGGATCTCGACGGCCGGACGGGCGGTGACCCGGATCGCGCGTTCGACGGCGGCCCGGTCGGCGATCCGCCGGTTGAACTCCAGGGAGACGATCATGCCGGTGCCGACCGTCGCGCGGTTCTCCGGGGCGACGTAGCCGATGAAGCGTTCCTCCGGGACGTAGGTGGTGAAGGTGGTGTGCCGGGCGGAACGACGTCCGCCGCCGTCCACGGCCACGGCGTCGATCGTGTACTTGGCGGCCAGCGCGAGCCGTTGGTCGTCGGGTTCCCAGGTCAGGCCGTCGGCGGAGAGGTGCCCGGGCACCGGGGACTCCTGCGCGTCCTGCGACCTGACGACCTTCACCTTTTCCAGCCGGCCGTCGGGCACGCGCACCCGCAGCTTCTTCCCGGGGCGCACTCCCCTGCTGCCGTCGTCGGGCGAGACCTTGATGACGTCCTCGGGCGCCGGGGGCGCGCCGAACGCCCCGGCGAGCCCTCCCGCGTCGTCCGAGGTACAGCCCGTGGCTCCGGCGAGGAGCCCTGCCCATGTCACTACGGCGGCCAGCGCGGCCCTCGCGCGCCGCGCGCGCCCTTGTACGTGCCTCACGCGGTGCCCAACGACCGGCCGTGTCCCCGGGAAACGACCATGCCCGCCCCCGGGGAAACGTGAGTGCGACCCACGCTCTGGGCAGAACAGTGGGGAGGACGACGCGCAGGGGAGCCGCGACCCGGGCCGCAGCACTGGCCGCACCCCTCTGTCCCCCGTCGTCCCATGAGCCGGTGGGAGGCTGACAGGTGTCCAGCGCAGCCGAGCAGGAGGCGGTGGCCGGTCATCGGGCCACCGGGAACGGGCGCCAGGCCGCCGCCGTGAACGGCGCACGACGGGCCGCGCCGCCGCCCACCGTGCCCGCGTGGCCGGGCGCGCCGACGCCGCTGGGCGCCCGGTTCCGGGTCGGCCCGGACGGGGTGGCGGGCACCAACTTCGCGCTGTGGGCGGGCGGGGCCGAGGGCGTCGAGCTGTGCCTGTTCGACGAGGCGGGCAAGGAGTCGCGGGTCCGGCTCGCCGAGCTGACGCACGAGATCTGGCACGGCTTCGTCCCCGGTGTGCTGCCCGGGCAGCGCTACGGCTACCGGGTGCACGGCCGCTGGGACCCGTGGACCGGCGCCCGCTGGAACCCGGCGAAACTGCTCCTCGACCCGTACGCGCGGGCGGTCGACGGAGACTTCAGCCTGCCGCCGGAGGTGTACGGGCACGTCCGCGACTGGCCGCAGCAACATGTCGCCGACACCGTGCGCGACGAGCGGGACTCGGCGCCGCACGTCGCGAAGGGCGTCGTCGTGCACGATGACGACGACTGGGCCGACGACCGCCGCCCGAAGACGCCGTGGGCGGACTCGGTGATCTACGAGCTGCACGTCAAGGGCTTCACGCAACTGCACCCGGGCATCCCCGAGGAGCTGCGCGGCACCTACGCCGGCCTCGCGCACCCGGCCGCGATCGAGCACCTGGTGAAGCTGGGCGTGACGGCGGTGGAGCTGCTGCCGGTGCACCAGTTCGCCCACGAGGACCACCTGCTGCGCAGAGGCCTGAAGAACTACTGGGGCTACAACTCCATCGGCTACTTCGCCCCGCACGCGGCGTACGCGGCCTCCGGGACGACCGGGCAGCAGGTCGGCGAGTTCAAACGGATGGTGCGCGCCCTGCACGCGGCCGGGATCGAGGTCATCCTCGACGTGGTCTACAACCACACCGCGGAGGCGGGCGAACTGGGCCCGACGCTGTCCCTCAAGGGCATCGACAACCGCGGCTACTACCGCCTCCAGGACGACGCCCGCCGCTATGCCGACTACACCGGCTGCGGCAACACCCTGCACGTGGTCCAGCCGCACGTGCTGCGCCTGATCACGGACTCGCTGCGGTACTGGGTGACCGAGATGGGCGTGGACGGCTTCCGCTTCGACCTGGCGGCGGCGCTGGCCCGCTCCATGCACGACGTCGACATGCTCTCCCCGTTCCTCGCGGTCATCGCCCAGGACCCGGTGCTGCGCCGGGTGAAACTGATCGCCGAGCCGTGGGACGTGGGCTCGGGCGGCTACCAGGTGGGGGCGTTCCCGCCGCTGTGGACGGAGTGGAACGACCGATACCGCAACGCCGTGCGGGACTTCTGGCGGCACGCGCTGCCGGACGTACGGGAGATGGGCTACCGGCTGTCGGGCTCCAGCGATCTGTACGCCTGGGGCGGGCGCAGGCCGTACGCGTCCGTCAACTTCATCACCGCGCACGACGGGTTCACGCTGCGCGACCTGGTGAGCTACGAGCGCAAGCACAACGAGGCCAACGGCGAGGGCAACCGGGACGGCACGGACGACAACCGGGCCTGGAACGGCGGCGCCGAGGGCGGGACGGACGACGAGGGCGTACGCGCGCTCAGGCGGCGGCAGCTCAGGAACCTCCTGACCACCCTGCTGCTGTCGACGGGCGTGCCCATGCTGGTCGCGGGCGACGAACTGGGCCGCACCCAGCGCGGCAACAACAACGCCTACTGCCAGGACAACGAGATCAGCTGGCTGGACTGGGAGCTGCTGGAGGATCCCGGCTGGCAGGCCCTGTTCGCGCTGACCTCCCGGCTGATCGCGCTGCGCCACCGGCACCCGGTGCTGCGGCGCCGGGCGTTCTTCTCCGGCCGGGCGCAGACCGCCGACGGGCTGCGCGACCTGGCCTGGTTCACATCCCGGGGCACGGAGATGACGGAGCAGGACTGGTACGCGCCCGCCGCCACGCTGGGCATGTATCTCTCCGGCCGGGACATCCCGGGCCGTGACGAGCGCGGGGAGCAGATCCTCGACGACAGTTTCCTGGCCGTGCTGCACGCGGGCGAGGGGCCGGTGGACTTCCGGTTGCCGGGGCCGCCCTGGGCGGAGCGGTACGAGGTCGTCGTCGACACGAGCCTGGAGGAGCAGGGGGAGGCGCCGGGCGTGGAGCACCCGGCGGGTACGGAGATCACGATGCCGGCGCGTGCGGTGCTGCTGCTGCGGGTGGCGGGGTGATCCCGGCCGGCCGAGGGTGCCCCGGTCGTAGGCGACCGCCACCGCCGCCGTGCGGTCCTTGAGCCGAGCTCGGCGTACAGGTGGGTGAGGTGGGTCCTCACGGTCGCCTTTCGGCGCCGTCCGGCCCGCCGAACGTGCAGGTCGTAGGACCAGCGGCCGATTCCGGTCCGGCGGAAACTCGGTGGGCAGTGTCAGTGGCGATCCGTAGGCTCGCTGCTGATGGCCACGACACCCGCCCCCGCCCAGGACCGTTCCACCGTACGCACGCTGCTGCGCCTGTGGCCGTATGTGCGGCCCGTGCGGGCGCGGTTGTCCAGTGCCGCGTGCGTCGCGATACTCGCCTCCTGCGTGGGCCTGGTCATCCCGCTCGTCCTGAAGTGGATGGTGGACGGACCGATCGCCCACCGGGACCCGGCCGGAGTATGGCTCGGCGCGCTGTACCTGCTGCTGCTCGGCTTCACGGAGGCCCTGCTGTTCGGGCTGCGGCGGCTGCTGGTGGCGCGTCCGCTCTCGCACGTCGAGGCGTCGATGCGGGCGGATCTGTACCGGCACCTCCAGCGGCTGCCGGTGGCCTTCCACGATCGCTGGGCCTCGGGGCAGTTGCTGTCCCGGGCCACGACGGACCTGATGCTGCTGCGTCAGTTCCTCGCCTTCCCACTGACGTTCCTCCTGGTCAACGGAGTGACGATCGCCGTGGGCGTGGTCATCATGCTGCTCCAGGACTGGACCCTCGGGCTGGTCGTCCTCGGGCCCGCCCTCCCCCTCATGGTCACCTGCATGGTCTTCGAGAAGCACTACGCCGAGATGGCCCGGCGCGCGCAGGACCAGGTCGGCGATCTGACGACGGTCGTCGAGGAGAGCGTCCTCGGCATTCGCATCATCAAGGGCTTCGGCCGCCACCGCAGTCAGGCGCGGGCGTTCCGGGACCTGTCGAAGAGGCTGCGCGGCACGGAACTGCGCAAGGCGCGGCTGCTGGCGACGATCTGGGGCGTCATCGTGACGCTGCCGGAGGTCGCGATCGGGGCGGCGCTGGTGGTGGGGGTCGTCCAGGTGGCCGACGGCGCCCTGTCGGCGGGGACGCTGGTGGCGTTCCTGTCGACGGCGCTGGCGCTGCGGTGGCCGGTGGAGTCGATCGGGTTCCTGCTGGCGATGAGCCAGGAGGCGGCGACGGCGACGGCGCGGTACTTCGAGGTCATGGACCAGGCGGTGGAGGACGCCACCACCGCCCCGGGCACCGGCTCGGATTCCGTCACCGGCGCCGGGCGGGCCGGGGACAGGGGGCTGCGCTTCCACGACGTCCGTTTCCGCTACCCCGACGCCCCCGCCGGCACCCCGCCCGTCCTCCAGCACATCGACCTGCACATCCGACCCGGCGAGTCCATGGCCCTGGTCGGCGCCACCGGCAGCGGCAAGACCACCCTCACCGCGCTCGTCCCCCGCCTCTACGAGCTCACTTCGGGCCGCATCACCCTCGACGGCGTCGACATCACGAAGCTGTCCAGACAAGCGCTGCGCGCCAAGGTCGCCGTGGCCTTCGAGGAGCCCACGCTGTTCTCGGCGGCGGTCGGCGACAACGTTCTCATGGGGGCGCGGGACACCGCCGGAGCAGCCGACCTGGAGCGGGCACTCGCCGTCGCCCAGGCCGACTTCGTGCACGCCCTGCCCCAGGGCACGGACACCCAGGTGGGCGAGCAGGGCCTCAGTCTCTCCGGCGGTCAGCGCCAGCGCCTCGCGCTCGCCCGGGCCGTCGTCGGGCAGCCGGAGTTCCTCGTCCTGGACGACCCGCTGTCGGCCCTGGACGTGCACACCGAGGCCGCCGTCGAGGCCGCCCTGCGGCAGGTCCTCGCGGACACCACCGCCCTGATCGTGGCGCACCGCCCGTCGACCGTGCTGCTCGCCGACCGCGTCGCCCTGCTCTCCGGCGGCCGGATCGTCGCGGTCGGCACCCACCACGAACTGCTGCGTACGAACGCCGAGTACGCGCATCTGATGTCAGGGGAAGAGGAGGGCGCACGATGACGGCGGCCACCAGCGCACCGGCCGGCAACAAACCCGACGGCCAAGCAAGCAGCCAGGCAGGCGGCCAACCCGACGGCCGGACCCACGCCCCGGGCGACCCCTTCGACCGGGACGTCCTCCCCACCCCGCCCGGCGCCACCGGAGCCCTGCTGCGCTCCCTGCTCGCGCCGCTGAAGGCCCGGGTCACGGTCACGGCGCTCCTGCTGCTGCTCCAGCAGGCGGTGGTGCAGGCGGGCCCGCTGCTGGTGGCGTACGCCATCGACCGTGCCGTACCGGCGTTCCGGGCGCAGGACCACGGGCCGCTGATCGCGGTGGGCGCCGGCTATCTGGCGTGCGCGCTGGCCGCGGGCGGGCTGCAGTTCGCGTTCGTCGCCGCCGCGGCCCGGGTCAGCCAGGACGTGCTGCTGGATCTGCGCGGCCGGATCTTCCGCCACGCGCAGGCGCTGAGCGTCGACTTCCACGAGCGCTACACCTCGGGCCGGCTCATCTCCCGCTCCACGACCGACGTGGAGTCGCTGCGGGAACTGCTGGACGAGGGCCTCCAGGAACTCGTGACGGTCATCCTGTCCTTCGTCTACATCTCGGCGATGCTGCTCTGGCTCGATCTGGGCCTCGGGGGCGTGGCGGTGGCGTCCCTGGTGCCGCTCTACGCGCTGGTGCGGTGGTACCAGCGGCGGGCCGGGCGGGTGTACCGGGCCCGGTCGACCGCCATCGCCGCCGTCATCGTCAAGTTCGTCGAGACCATGAACGGCATCCGGCCGGTGCGCGCCTTCCGCCGAGAGGCCGCCAATGACGCGGACTTCGGCGCGCTCAACCGGCGGCACGAGAGGACCAACGGGGACGCGCTGCTGGAGATGGCCCGCTACGTCACCGGCTCGCGGCTGGTCGCCAACACGGCGGTCGCGGCGATCGTGCTGTGGGGCGCCTACCGGGTCGCGGACGGCACGCTGGCCCTCGGTGTGCTGGCCGCGGCCGTGCTGTACCTGCGGCGGCTGTACGACCCCATCGACCGACTCGGCATGTTCCTCAACTCCTACCAGTCGGCGGCGGCCTCCCTGGAGAAGATCGCCGGACTGCTCGCCCAGACCCCGTCGGTCCCCGAGCCGGCCACGCCCCGGCAGCTCCCGCCGCTCGCGAGCGAACACCCCGGCCGCGCGGTGGTCTTCGACGGCGTCCGCTTCGGCTACCGCACCGGCGGCGAGGTGCTGCCCGCGTTCGACCTCACCCTCCCGGCCGGGCAGACCGTCGCGGTCGTGGGCTCCACGGGCGCAGGCAAGTCGACGCTGGCCAAGCTGCTGGCCCGGTTCTACGACCCCTCCGGCGGCCGGGTGCTGCTGGACGGCGTCGACCTGCGCGACCTCGCCGTGCCCGAGCTGCGGCGCGGGGTGGTCATGGTGACGCAGGAGGCGTTCCTGTTCTCCGGGACGGTCGCCGACAACATCGCGATCGGCCGCCCCGGCGCCACCCGCGAGGAGATCGAGCAGGCGGCCAAGGAGATCGGCGCGCACGACTTCATCAGCACCCTGCCCGACGGCTACGACACCGACGTCCGCAAGCGGGGCGGCCGCATCTCCGCCGGGCAGCGGCAACTGGTGGCGTTCGCACGGGCGTTGCTGGCCGACCCGGCGGTGCTCATCCTCGACGAGGCGACCAGCTCGCTGGACGTCCCCGGGGAGCGTGCGGTGCAGCGGGCCATGACGACGGTGCTGAAGGGCCGTACGGCGGTGGTCATCGCGCACCGGCTGTCGACCGTCGAGATCGCGGACCGGGTCCTGGTGATGGAGCACGGACGGATCGTGGAGGACGGCGAACCGGCCGAACTCATCGCGGGCACGGGCAGGTTCGCGGACCTGCACCGGGCCTGGCGGGACAGTCTGGCTTAGGACGACGACGGCAGAGGGCGGGCGGATGATCGACGCGTACGAGGACCCCGGCACACCCGACCACCGCGGCGGCGCCCGCTACCTGTGGTGGCTGGTCAGCCGGCAGCCGGGGCGGTGCGCCGCGGGGGCGATGTTCGGCACGGTGTGGATGGTGCTGCTGGCGGCGACGCCGTACCTGATGTCCCGGGCGATCGACGACGGCCTGGAGCCCGGCGACATGCGCGCGCTGACGCTGTGGAGCGGCGCGCTGTTCGTGGTGGGCGCCTTCAACGCCTGGCTGAGCATCATGCGGCACCGCACCATGACCCGGGTCCGCATGGACGCCAACTTCCGGACGGTGAAGGTCGTCGTCGGACAGGCGGTACGGCTCGGCGCCTCGCTGCGCCGGCAGGCGGGCGCCGGGGAGGTCGTCACGATCGGCGTGGGCGACGTGCAGACGGTCAGCCAGTCGCTGACGGTCGTGGGGCCCGGTATCGGCGCTGTCGTGGGGTACCTGGTGATCGCCGTGCTGCTGGTGTCGGTCTCGGGGGTCGTCGCGCTGGTGGTGCTGCTCGGCATTCCGGTGCTCGCCCTGCTGGTCGGGCCGCTGCTCGGCCGGTTGCAGGGGTCGGAGGCGGAGTACCGCGAGCGGCAGGGCGTGCTGACCGCGCGGATCGGCGACCTCGCCGGCGGCCTGCGGGTCCTCGCGGGCCTCGGCGGCAGGCAACTGGTGGCGGACGCCTTCCGGCGGGACTCGGGGCGGCTGCGTGAGCAGGGGTACCGGGTGGGGGCGGTGACCAGCTGGGTGCAGGCGCTGGGCATCGGCCTGCCGAGCCTGTTCCTCGCGGTGGTGACGTGGCTCGCGGCCCGGCTCGCGGCGCAGGGCGACATCACCGTGGGCCAGCTGGTGTCCGTCTACGGCTATGTGGCGGTGCTGGTGTGGCCGGTGGCCTTCCTGGTCGAGTGCGGCTACCAGGTCAGCCGCGGCGTGGTGTGCGCGCGCCGGGTCGTACGGTTCCTGCGCCTGGAACCGATGGCCGATGTGGGGACCCTGGACGCCCCGTCCGAGCCGTCGGCCCTGTACGACCCCGAGTCGGGCGTACGCATCCTGCCGGGCCGTCTGACGGCCCTGGTCGCGGAGCACCCCGCGGACGCCACGACGGTGGTTGACCGCCTGGGCCGCTACACCCCGTCGAGCGCGACGTGGGGCGACCGGCGCCTGGACGACATCGTCCTGAGCCAGATCCGGTCACGCATCCTGGTGGCGGACCATGAGGCGGACCTGTTCGCGGGCTCCCTGCACCACATGATCGGCGCCAGGGACACGCCAGGAAGGGGCGCGGGGCCGTGTCGATCTGCGGCTCCGCCGCGGGCCGCGACAAGCCCCCACGCACCGGCACCCGCCGGACCACCCTGCGCGGCAACCCGGAAGGCACTCCACACAGCCGCGGCAGAAGACATCGCCCAAGCCCTCCCCCACGGCCTCGACACCCCCATGGACGCCCAGGCCCGCAACCTCAGCGGCGGCCAACGCCAACGCATCCGCCTGGCCAGAGCCCTCCTCACCGACCCGGAGATCCTCCTGGCCGTCGAACCCACCTCCGCCCTGGACGCCCACACCGAAGCCACCGTCGCCGCCCGGCTGAGGAAGGCGAGGGAAGGCCTCACCACGGTCGTGACCACCACCTCCCCCCTCGTCCTGGACCGCACGGACACCGTCCACTACCTCAAGGACGGCAAGGTCGAAGCCACCGGCACCCACCACGAACTGCTCGCCACCACCCCCGGCTACCGGGCCCTCGTCGCGAGGGACACCGAGGAGGTCCTGGGATGAGCCGGACACACCTGCCCGTCGCCGAACGGGCCGACGTCCGGCGCGCCCTGCTGGGTCTCGTCCGGGCCGACGCCCGGGCCTTCGGTGTCGTCCTCGGCCTGAACGCGCTCGCGGCCGTGGCCGGACTGGCCGGGCCGTGGCTGCTCGGCCGGATGATCGACGACGTACGGGCCGGGCACGGAACGGCGGCCGTGGACCGGCTGGCCCTGCTCCTGCTGCTGTCCGCCCTCGCGCAGGTGCTGCTGGCGCGCTGGGCCCGGTATGTGGGGCACCGCTTCGGGGAGCGGACCCTGGCCCGGGTGCGGGAGCGGTTCGTGGACCGCGCGCTGACCCTGCCCGCGTCGGTGGTGGAACGGGCCGGCACCGGCGACCTGACGGCACGCGGCACGGCGGACGTGACGACGGTCGGCAACACCCTGCGCGACGCGGGCCCCGTGCTGCTGGTCAACCTGGTCCAGGCGCTGTTCCTGATCGTCGCGGTGTTCCTGATGGACCCGCTGCTCGGCGCCCTCGCGGTGCTGACGCTGACGCCGATCTGGATCGCGCTGCGCTGGTATCTGCGCCGGGCCCGGGACGGGTACCTCGCCGAGGGGGCCGCCACCTCGGACGTGGCGGAGATCGTGGCGTCGACGGCGGCCGGGGCACGCACGGTGGAGGCCTTCGGGCTCCGGGAGCAGCGCACGGCCGCGAGCCGGGACGCCCTGGAGACCTCCCGCCGCACCCGCTTGCACACCCTGTTCCTGCGCTCGGTGTTCTTCCCGGTGATGGAGACGTCGTACGTCCTCCCGGTGGCCGGGGTGCTGGTGATCGGCGGCGCGCTGCACGCGTCCGGCTCGATGAGCCTCGGAGCGGTGGTGGCGGCGACGCTGTATCTGCACCAGCTGAGCGCGCCCCTGGACGAGGTTCTGGTGCGGGTCGAGCAACTCCAGTCCGGCGGCGCCTCCTTCGCCCGGGTGGAGGGGCTCGTCCGGGCCCCGCAGGCACCCGGTGAGAGCGACTGTCCGGATCCCGACGGCGACCGGATCGACGTCACCGGGGTGCGCTACGCGTACGACGGGGGCATCGAGGTGCTGCGCGGCGTCGATCTGACGGTGCGGCCCGGGGAGCGGCTCGCCCTGGTCGGGCCGTCCGGCGCCGGAAAGACCACGCTGAGCCGGCTGATGGCGGGCATCGACGCGCCGACCGCGGGCTCGGTGACGGTCGGCGGTGTGCCGGTCGTCGGGCTGGGGCCGGAGCGGTTGCGCCGCCAGGTGGTCCTGGTCACCCAGGAGCACCACGTGTTCCTCGGCTCGGTCCGCGACAACCTGCGGATCGCCGAACCGTCGGCCCAGGACGGGGAGTTGTGGGACGCGCTGGCGGTGGTGGGCGCCGACGCGTGGGTACGGGAGCTGCCGCAAGGGCTGGACACCCCGCTGGGGCAGGGCGGTTGCCGCACCGACGGTTCGCAGGCCCAGCAACTGGCTCTGGCCCGGGTGGTGCTGGCGGACCCGCACACGCTGATCCTCGACGAGGCGACCGCGCTGCTCGACCCGACGACCGCCCGGCACACCGAGCGGGCCCTGGCCGCCGTGCTCGAGGGACGCACCGTCATCGCCGTCGCGCACCGGCTGCACACCGCGCACGACGCCGACCGCGTGGCGGTGATGGAGGACGGCCGGCTGACCGAACTCGGCACGCACGACGAGCTGGTGGCGGCCGGCGGCGCCTACGCGGCACTGTGGCACTCCTGGCACGGGGATCTACCCGAGGACGGCGCAGTGTCGGCAGAGCGGGGCTGACCGGGGACGACGCAGCGCCCGCAGAACCGAGCTGGCCGGGCACAGGGGCGCGCCCGCTCAGCGAATCCGCCCGGGGACAGCGCAGCGTCCTGATCGCGACGTGTCCGTATACCGAACATGAAATTCCGGACAACGAACCGATTCCGGCCATACTTTTGACGCGGTCCTGACAGAAAGCGCGCTCCCCTGTCACGCTTCCGACGACTGCTCCACAGGAACCCCACAGCAACACCTCCACCTCCCCAGGCCGGGCGACCCCCGGTCCCGCAGAAGGAGTCAGTGTTGAGAAGCAGTTCCTCTCGAAGAGGCACCTCCCACAGACGCACTCCCCACACCCCCCGCCGCACCGCGGCCGTGGCCCTCGCCAGCGTCGCCGCGCTGATCGCCGCCGCCGTCCAGGGCGGCACCGCCATCGCAGCCCCGGAGAAGGCACCGTCGGCCGCGAGCAAGGCGAAGCCCGGGTCCGAGTCGGTCAGGCTCACTCCCGCACAGCGCGCCGCACTGATCCGCGAGGCCGACGCCGCCAAGACGGAGACCGCCGAGGACCTGGGCCTCGGCGCCAAGGAGAAGCTGGTCGTCCGCGACGTCCTCAAGGACCGCGACGGCACCGTCCACACGCGCTACGAGCGCACCTACGACGGCCTGCCGGTCCTCGGCGGCGACCTGATCGTCCAGAGCACGAAGGCGGACGCCACCGCGGCCGTCGTGAAGGCCACCCGCGCCGCCATCAAGCCGGCGACGACGAAGACCGCGGTGTCCGCCGCGAAGGCCCGGCAGCAGGCCCTGAAGGCGGGCGAGGCCGGGGAGGCCAAGGACGCCGACATCAACCGCGCGCCCCGCAAGGTGATCTGGGCCGCGAACGGCAAGCCGGCCGTGGCCTACGAGACGGTCGTCGGCGGCTTCCAGCACGACGGCACCCCGCAGGAACTGCACGTCGTCACCGACGCCACCACCGGCGAGAAGGTGTTCGAGTGGGAGGCGATCGAGACCGGCACCGGCAACACGGTGTACTCCGGCACGGTCGACCTCACCACCACCCAGTCCGGGTCGACGTACAACCTCACCGACGGCGCCCGCGGCGGCCACAAGACGTACAACCTCAACCGCGGCACCTCCGGCACCGGCACCCTCTTCTCCGGCCCGGACGACGTCTGGGGCAACGGCACCCCGTCCAACCTCGAGTCCGCGGGCGCCGACGCGCACTACGGTGCCGCCCTCACCTGGGACTACTACAAGAACGTGCACGGCCGCTCCGGCATCCGCGGCGACGGCGTGGGCGCCTACTCCCGGGTCCACTACGGCAACAACTACGTCAACGCCTTCTGGTCGGACAGCTGCTTCTGCATGACCTACGGCGACGGCTCGGGCAACGCGAACCCGCTGACGTCGATCGACGTGGCCGCGCACGAGATGACCCACGGGCTCACCTCGAACACGGCCGGTCTCAACTACAGCGGCGAGTCCGGCGGCCTGAACGAGGCCACCTCCGACATCTTCGGATCGACGGTCGAGTTCTACGCGAACAACTCCTCCGACGTCGGTGACTACCTCATCGGCGAGGAGATCGACATCAACGGCGACGGCACGCCGCTGCGCTACATGGACAAGCCCAGCAAGGACGGCGCGTCCAAGGACAGCTGGTACTCGGGCATCGGCTCGATCGACGTGCACTACTCGTCGGGCCCCGCGAACCACTTCTTCTACCTGGTCTCCGAGGGCAGCGGCACCAAGACCATCAACGGTGTCACATACAACTCGCCCACCTCGGACGGCCTTCCGGTCGCCGGCATCGGCCGGGACAAGGCGGAGAAGATCTGGTTCCGCGCGCTCACCACGAAGTTCACCTCGAACACCAACTACGCGGGCGCCCGCACCGGCACCCTCGCGGCCACGGGTGAGCTCTACGGCACGGACAGCGCCGAGTACAAGGCGGTCCAGGACGCGTGGGCGGGCATCAACGTCGGCGAGCGCTCCGGCGGCGGGGGCGGCGGCGGCACGTCCTTCGAGAACACGGCCGACGTGGCGATCCCGGACCGGGGCGCGGCGGTCACCTCGTCGATCACCGTCTCCGGCCGGACGGGCAACGCGCCGTCCAACCTCCAGGTCGCGGTGGACATCGTCCACACCTACATCGGTGACCTCAAGGTGGAGCTGGTCGCCCCCGACGGCTCGGCGTACACGCTGAAGGGGTACGGCACCGGCGGCAGCGCCGACAACATCAACACCACGTACACGGTGAACGCCTCCTCCGAGGTGGCCAACGGCGTGTGGAAGCTGCGGGTGCAGGACAACGCGGCCATCGACACCGGCTACATCAACAGCTGGAAGCTGACGTTCCCGTAGACCGGTAGATCCGTAGACCGGTAGATCCGTAGACCGTAGATCCGTGGACCGGTAGATACACAGGCCCCCAGGGCCTCAGAGTCAGGGCGCCGCCCCGGTGGGTTCGAATCCCCCGGGGCGGCGTCCGTTTCACCTGCCCTCGCGTACATCTGGCCGTCGAGTTCCGGCCAACATCACACCGCACTCCTGACATGTACGCGTCTCTAGTGCCACTGTTCCCCCACGCCGCACAGCACCGCAGCACTTCCCCCACAACGAGGAGCTCGTGTGTCCACCTCTGTCTACGCGCGTCAAAAGCGCGCCACGCTCGCCATCGCCACCGCCGTCGCCGCCGGTGCCCTGCTCACCACCGGACTGACCTCCGGCAGCAGCGCCGCCGCGGACTCCGCGAGCAAGCCGGCCCTCGCCGCCGCCCCGGTCCTGCTCTCCGCTCCCGCCCGCACCGCGCTCATCCAGGAGCAGCAGGCGGGCGCCGTCGAGACCGCCGACGAGATAGGCCTCGGCGCGCAGGAGAAGCTGGTGGTCAAGGACGTCGTGAAGGACGCCGACGGCTCGGTCCACACCCGCTACGAGCGCACCTACGCGGGCCTGCCGGTCCTCGGCGGCGACCTCGTGGTGCACGAGTCGAAGTCCGGCGCGGCCAAGGGCGTCACCAGAGCCACCAAGGCGGCCCTGAAGGTCGCCTCGCTCAAGCCCGAGGTCACCGCCGCGAAGGCGGAGAAGCAGGCCGTGACCCTCGCCAAGGAGGCCGGCTCGGCCAAGACCGAGGCGAAGTCCGCTCCCCGCAAGGTGATCTGGGCGGCGAGCGGCAAGCCGGTCCTCGCCTACGAGACCGTCGTCGGCGGCCTCCAGGAGGACGGCACCCCGAACGAACTGCACGTCGTCACCGACGCCGCCACCGGCAAGAAGCTCTACGAGTACCAGGGCATCGAGACCGGCACCGGCAACACCACCTACAGCGGCCAGGTCACCCTCAGCACCACCCAGTCCGGGTCGACGTACAACCTCACCGACTCCACCCGCGGCGGCCACAAGACGTACAACCTCAACCGCGGCACCTCCGGCACCGGCACCCTCTTCTCCGGCTCCGACGACGTGTGGGGCACCGGCAACCCGTCCAACGCCGAGACCGCCGCCGCCGACGCGCACTACGGCGCCCAGGTCACCTGGGACTTCTACAAGAGCGCCTTCGGCCGCAACGGCATCCGCAACGACGGCAAGGCCGCCTACTCACGCGTCCACTACGGCAACGCCTACGTCAACGCGTTCTGGTCCGACAGCTGCTTCTGCATGACCTACGGCGACGGGTCGGGCAACACCAACCCGCTGACCTCGCTCGACGTGGCCGCGCACGAGATGAGCCACGGCCTGACCTCGGCCACGGCGGGCCTGAACTACAGCGGCGAGTCCGGCGGTCTGAACGAGGCCACCAGCGACATCTTCGGCGCGGGTGCCGAGTTCTTCGCGGGCAACTCCTCCGACGTCGGTGACTACCTCATCGGCGAGGAGATCGACATCAACGGCGACGGCACGCCGCTGCGCTACATGGACAAGCCCAGCAAGGACGGGGCGTCCAAGGACAGCTGGTCCTCCGGCCTCGGCGGGGTGGACGTCCACTACTCCTCCGGTCCCGCCAACCACTTCTTCTACCTGCTGTCCGAGGGCAGCGGCTCGAAGACGATCAACGGCGTGACCTACAGCTCGCCCACCTCCAACGGCTCCACGGTCACCGGCATCGGCCGCACCAAGGCGCTGCAGATCTGGTACAAGGCGCTGACGACGTACATGACGTCGACGACCAAGTACGCCCAGGCCCGCACCGCGACCCTGAACGCGGCCTCGGCGCTGTACGGCGCGTCCAGCACCGAGTACAAGGCGGTCGCGTCCGCCTGGTCGGCCGTGAACGTCGGCTGACCGAAGCACGACCATGGGCGGTACCCGGACCCCGAGCGGGCCCGGGTACCGCTTTACCCTTGGGGACCGTGTCTTCTACGGATTCGCAGGACTTCACCTACGCCGATGTCGGCGCCACCCGTGACCAGGGTTTCTGCCCCCCGGGCTTCCATCCCATGAACGTGCGCACCCGCCTGGGCGAGGGCGAGGAGGTCTTCCGCCGGGCCTCCGAGGCGGTCCTGACCTGGGAGATGCACCGGTCGATGGGCGTGGGCCTCGACGCGAGCGCGGAACGCGCGGCCCCCGGCGTCGACGTCACCGTCACCCTCGCCGGCATGATCAAGGCCCCCTGCCGCGTGGTCTGGACGGTCGAGGAACCCCGCCGGGCGGGCTGGGCCTACGGCACGCTGCCCGGCCACCCGGAGACCGGCGAGGAGTCCTTCGTGGTCGACCGCACGGGAGACGGCACGGTGTGGCTGACGGTGAACGCGTTCAGCCGGCCGGCCAAGTGGTACGCGAAGGCGGGCGGCCCGGCGACGAGGGGATTCCAGCACGCGTACGCCCGCAGGTGCGGCAACGTCCTCCGGAACCTCGCGACGCAGGGCGACGAGCCGGCTTAGGGGCGCGGGGCTGTATCCATGTGCGGGCTCCGCCGCGTGGGCGCGAGCCCCCCCCCCGTTATGTTCTTCGCGGTCCTGCAAGAGGGCCGCTGGCCTCCGGGCCCGGCATGACTGTTCCCCCCTGTCGAACCGATGACCTGGGGGGTGGTGTCACCGGGCCCGAGAGGCGCCGTTGGAG
>NZ_JAIGQA010000189.1:0-14949 GCF_019733245.1 Streptomyces sp. WAC04114 | reverse complement strand
GCAGGGGCTCTGCCCTTTGCCGGTTGTGGAGGGCAGGGCCCTGCCGGGGCTTCGGGTCCGGAGCCTTGCGAGGCGTGGGGGCGAAGCCCTGGGGCGTGGGAGCAGGCCTGCGGGGGTTCGGGAGGAAGCCCTACGGGTTGCGGAAGAGGCCCTGCGGGGAACCCGCGGGCGTTCGGGGGCGCAGCCCCAGAGGGGTGAAGGGGACGCAGTCCCCGCCGGGGCCGGGGGCGGAGCCCCGGATCCTTTCGGCCTCAGCTTCTTGCACGACTGAGTCGGGTGGGCGGATGGGCCAGGCCCCGGGCCAATCCGACCTCAGCCCCCTGAACAACCGCCTCGCTCGGGCCCGTGGGCAAGCAAGGGCAACGATCACAGGGAGAACCCGTGCCGGAAGGCCACACCATCCACCGCCTCGCCCAGGACTACGCCACCGCCTTCCTCGGCACGAAACCCCGCACCACCAGCCCCCAGGGCAAGTTCACCCCCGCTGCCGCCCTCCTCACCGGCACCGAACTCACCCACACCGAAGCCCACGGCAAGCACCTCTTCCTCGGCTTCCGCGACACCGACTGGATCCACATTCACCTCGGCCTCTTCGGCAAGGTCACCTTCGGCCCGGCCCCCGAACCGCCCCCCACCGACACCGTCCGCCTCCGCGTCGCGAACGACACCACCTACGTGGACCTCCGGGGCCCCACCACCTGCGCCCTCATCACGCCCCCGGAGAAGCAGGCGATACACGACCGCCTCGGCCCCGACCCCCTCCGCGACGACGCCGACCCGGACACCGCGTACCGCCGCATCACCCGCAGCCGTACGACGATCGCCGCCCTCCTCATGGACCAGAAGGTCATCGCCGGCGTCGGAAACGTCTACCGCGCGGAAGTCCTCTTCCGGCACCGCATCGACCCCTACCGCGCCGGCAAGGACATCACCCCCACCGAGTGGCACGCGATCTGGACCGACCTCGTCGACCTCATGCACGAGGGCGTCCGCAACAACCGCATCGACACCGTCCGCCCGGAGCACACCCCGGAGGCGATGGGCCGCCCGCCCCGCGTGGACGACCACGGCGGCGAGGTGTACGTCTACCGCAGGGCCAACCTGCCCTGCCACATCTGCGGCGGCGAGATCCGCACCGCCGATCTCGCCGCCCGCAACCTCTTCTGGTGCCCGGCCTGCCAACGCCCCTGAAAAGCCCGTCCAACGCCCCCGAAAGGCCCGGGCGCTCCTCAGCAACCCCCAAGCGTCAGAACCCGTGCGGCAGCCACGGCGGCACACCCGCCCCGAACCCCAGCGACGCCTCCGCCAGCGCCCCCGGCCGAAGCTCCCGCACGCGCCCCGCCGCCGCCAACGCGGCCAGCGACACACCCCCGAGATACGCCGCGCCCAACTCCCGTACTGACAGGGCGACATCGGCCGGATCCGCCGTACGCTCGCAGGACGCGCCCTTCGCGTCCCCGCTCAACCGCCAACGCCCGGCGTTCCAGGGGCAGAACGCGTCCTCCACCTCGAACACCACATCCACCGGCGTCTGATACGTCCGCGCCGCCAGCGCGGCCCCCACCTCCACCGGCCGCACGTACAGCGAGTCCCGCACCCGCGGATGGCACCGCCGCGGGTCGGTCACCAGGTACTGCCACGCGTCGTCCACCGGACGGCTCCGCACGGTCACCTTCGACGTCAGGTCGATCCCGAACAGGAACCGCCACAACGCTGCGTCCGCCGCGGGCTCCAGCCCCGCCAACTCCTCCACGATCACCGTGCCGTTGGACCCGGACAGCTCCCACTCGGGCTTGACGCGGTACCGCGCGTACCCCACCGTCTCCCCGTCCCGCTCGGCGAGCACGCACTGCAGGGGCGAGGCCCCCTCCCGCTCGCCCGCCGGATCGAGCACCCCGAGCCGCTCCCAGCCGGGCTGCCGGGCCAGCATCCCGGGCCGTACCGGAACCAGCCGGGCGTACACCGCCTCGCACACGTCGAGCACATCGGCCGGCACCGCGTACCGCACCCGTACGTCATCCGTACCGTCCGGCACCGACAGCCCGACCCGGGTCGTGTCGATCTCGGCGGTCAGCGACACGGTCGCGTTGCCGTACCCGAAGCGCCCGTAGATCGCGGGCTCGGACGCGGTGAGTACCGCCAGCGGCTCACCCCAGGCGCGCACGTCGTCCAGCTGCCGCCGCATCATCGACGTGAGCAGGCCGCGTCGGCGATGCGTGGCGGCCACGCTGACCATCGTGACGCCCGCCACGGGCAGGGACGCGCCGCCGGGCACGGTCAGCCGGAAACTGAACGCCCCGGCCGTCCCCACGCACTCGTCCCCGTCCCAGACACCGAGCGAACGGTCGAACTCGGTCAGCGAGTTCCACAACTCCCGCTCCTCGGCGGAC
Source organism: Streptomyces sp. WAC04114 (assembly GCF_019733245.1). NCBI lineage: Bacteria > Bacillati > Actinomycetota > Actinomycetes > Kitasatosporales > Streptomycetaceae > Streptomyces > Streptomyces sp. WAC04114. The sequence continues at coordinate 12,559 of NZ_JAIGQA010000189.1, read as the reverse complement.
TCCGGCACCCCTCCGAAGCCGCGGAGCAGGGTGTCGTACCACTTGTCCCAATCGTCCTTCCGAAGGACTCGCAATTCGGGCGAAAGGCCGTTCGCGTCAGTTCCCATGAGCCCTGCCTACCAGGGCAATGCGGGACGAGCGAGGGAATTTCTCCCGGGTGACGGCAGGGCGGCGCGCTGTGAAGTTCACTGTGATGTCGGCCCTCGGACGGGGGACAAGTAGGACCTCCCGTGCCAAGCGGCTGGTCCGATGGATAGGGTCCCGAACTAATGGCATCAGGACGAGAGCGGCGCGCGGAAGCCGACACGTTCACGGCCCGGTTGAAGAAGCAGTGGCACCGGGTCCGCGTCGGCGTGCGCCGCGCCGCCGTGGACTACTTCCGCGGCAACGGCTCGGACTGGATCGCCCTGGGCGGTCTGCTCCTGATGGTTCCCGTGATCGCGTCGGCGACACTGGCGAACTCGGTGTGGTTCTCACCGGCCGCACTGGTCCTGCCCGTCGTCGTGGGCGGCCTGCTGCTGCGCCCGGCCAGCCTGCTCGGCCTGTACGCGGCGGCGGCCACGGCGCTCATCGTGGAGTCGGTGCAGCTCGGCCCGTACACGGAGGGCCCGTCGAGGGTCACCCCGGGCGTCGTGCTCGTGGTCGCGGCCTGCGGCTTCTTCGGACTGCTCCTGGCCCAGTTCCGCAGCCGGGTCGGTGTGCCCTGGCGGCGCGGCGGCACCATGCTCTTCGACCTGCGCGAACGCATCCGGGTGCAGAGCAAGCTGCCCGACCTGCCGGACGGCTGGCACCGGGAGATGGCGCTGCGCCCGGCGGGCGGCCAGTCCTTCTCGGGCGACTTCGTGGTCGCGGCGCGCACCAACGGCGGCCGTACGCTCGAAGTCGTCCTCACCGACGTCTCCGGCAAGGGCATGGACGCGGGCTCCCGCGCCCTGCTGCTGTCCGGCGCGTTCGGCGGCCTGCTCGGCTCCCTCCCGCCGCACGCCTTCCTCCCGGCCGCCAACGGCTACCTCCTGCGCCAGGACTGGGACGAGGGCTTCGCCACCTCCATCCACCTGGTCCTCGACCTGGACTCCGGCGACTACGAACTCTACTCCGCGGGCCACCCGCCGGGCCTCCAGCTCAGCGCCGGCAGCGGCCGCTGGGAGGAGAAGACGGCCGAGGGGCCACTGCTCGGGGTGTACGACGGTGCCCAGTTCGACCCGGTGAAGGGCTCACTGCGGCCCGGTGACGTGCTGATGCTGTTCACGGACGGCCTGGTGGAGACCTCCGACCGCGACATCGTCGAAGGCATCGACCGCCTCACCGGCGAGGCCGACCGCTATGTGGCCGGCGGCTTCCACGGCGCCGCCTGGCACCTCATCGAGGCCGTGGCCAAGGACGTCAACGACGACCGGGCCCTGCTGCTGATCTGCCGAGAGGGCCCAACGGCCAACACGACCCGCTGAGGTGGGGCCCGACGGGCCAGGGCCCGTACATTCGGCCGCTCGTCTACGGCTCGTTCGCCGCCGCGACCCTCGTCGTCGGTACGGCCGCGTCCACCCTGCCGGCCCGGGCGGCGCTGCGCGGGGAGACACTGGAGCGGTGACCGAGACATCCCGGATGACCCTGGCCCAGGTCGAGGCAACCGCCCGCGCCGCCCACAGCGGCCAGACCGACAAGGCGGGCCGGCCCTACGCCGAACACCTGCGGGCCGTGGCGGAGGGCGTACGGGCGCGGGGCGGCGACGACGAGCAGATCGCGGCGGCCTGGCTGCACGACGCGGTCGAGGACGACGCCCTCTCCGCGGACTGGCTGCGCGGGGCCGGCCTGAGCAGCCGTACGAAGGACATCGTGCTCGCGGTCACCAAACGGGCCGGGGAGCCGCCGGAGGCGTACGCCGCGCGGATCCTCGCCACGCCCGGCGCGCTGCTGGTGAAGGAGTCGGACCTGGCGCACAACGCGGACCCGGACCGGCTCGCGGTCCTCGACGAGGCGACCCGGAAACGACTGACCGAGAAGTACGCACGGATGCGCGCACTTCTCGGTCTCGTCGGATGAACTCCGCTCGCGGGGTCAGGCGTTGACCTTCTCGCGTTCGCGCTCGCGTTCACGGCGCTCGGCGCTCTGCCGCTCGCGGGCCAGCTCGGCCGCGTCCGGCTTGAAGGCCCAGGCCATCTTCGGCTCCATCGCGAACCGGAAGACGCGCTGCACCGGCTTGGTGCACAGCACCGTCACGACGGCGGCCGCGAGGGCGGTCACGGCGATCTCACCGGCCGGGTGGTGCAGCCAGGACGCCTCGAACCAGCCCCGGTAGTCGCCGGCCTTCACCAGGAAGCCGTGCAGCAGGTAGCCGTAGAGCGTGCCGGCACCGAGGGCGGTGAACCACATGTGGCGGCGCGGCACCCAGGCGAAGAAGCAGGCGGTCAGCACCAGGGAGCAGCCGAACATGGCGAGCACCATGACCGGGCCGGTCCACCACGGGGCGCCCAGTTCCTGCGCGGCGTCCCGGTGGTAGAACCACGCGGTGTTCATGCGCGGCACCGCCCACCAGCTGAAGGCCAGGGCGACGGCGAACACGGGCACGGAGGCGATCCGCACCGCACGGGTGCGCACCATGTGGAAGTGCTCGGGCTTCATGACCAGGCCGAGCACGAAGAACGGCAGGAACTGCAGGACGCGCTGCAGGTCCAGGTCGTCGCCGATCTCCGGGGTGACGGTCGCCAGCATGGCGAGACCCAGCGCGAGCGGGAGCGGCCAGCGCACCAGGTTCCAGATGGGGGTGGTCAGCCGCCAGACGAACAGGGCGACCAGGAACCAGGTCAGGTACCAGGGGTCGAGGATGCTGATCTCCTGCTGCGGGTCGTTGTCGATGACCCGCTTGAACAGGGGATAGGCCGTCTCGAAGATGATGTACGGCACGGCGACGCCGGTGATCAGGCGCTTCAGCCGGTCGGGCCGCATGTCGAAACTGCGCGAGAAGTACCCGGAGATGATGATGAACGCCGGCATGTGGAACGCGTAGACGAGCTGGTACGCCGCCTCGAGTATCCGGCTGTCGCTCTTGAGCGGCTCCCAGGCGTGGCCCATGGCCACCAGCACGATCGCGAGGTACTTCGCGTTGTCGAAGAACGCGTCGCGCTGCTTGCCGTTCTGCTTCTTCTGCGTGCTCTGCGGCGAGCGCGGGCTCGGCACTCCGTCGGCCGGCGACTGTGCCGGGGGAAGTGGCGCCCTGCGGTCGCCGTTCGGTCGCAGCGAGTTCGTCACAGACCCTCCCACCAGGAGCTCGGGGAGACGATCCGGGACCTCGCTGCGCGTGCGGGGGACGAGGCAGCGTGGAACATCTGAGGCACCCTAGCGTTCCCAACGTCTATTCGTAAAACGCCGGAAGTGATTCCTGGCTATTCGCTGCGGGTACCCCGGATTACGGGTAGTTGACGGCACTGTCGGCGTGATGGCCGACACATCGTCCGATGGCGGATTGTGTGCACCGACTGGGGCTTGCTTGTCATGATACTTCCGGACTAAGTGACGCATAAGACCAGCAGGCGACTCCAGCGGAATGTCCGCTTCGGCACTCTTCGCCCCCTGTTTTGCGGGGCTGTTGCCGGGCTTGTGGCAGCAATTCGAATTAGCTGCGAACGCGTTGTGTGGAGACGGAAACGATGGGGCCGAATTCCCTGCGCGGGTGGCCCGTCGAATTGCCGTGCGACTCCCCGCTGTTGAGTGCCCGCGCGCGGGCGGAGCACACCACGCGGCGGCGACACGCGTGTGGTCGATGCGTCACCGGCCGCATAGCCCGGGCGTGTTGGTGGCACGATGGTTCTGGCGGGGGTGCGCGGGGTCGCGTCCCCGGGCCGGGAGAGCGGACCGACCGAGGGTGTGATCAGTTGTGGCCATTTCACTGTCTGTGGTGCTGCTGTTGGCGATCATCCTTGTGGTGTTGCTGAGAGGGGGATCCATCAAGGCGGGACCGGCGATCGTGGCGATCCTCTTCGGCTTCTTCCTCGCCTCGACCGGCATGGCCCCCTCCATCAACCGGTTCCTCAACTCGATAGCGGACACCATCAACTCCATCAGCTTCTGACCGGCCGGGGAGCGGCCCCTGCGAGCCCCGCGCTGCGGGCCCGGCGCGGGGGCGGGTTACGCTCGCCCCGACCACAGGACGGTGCGTGACGGGGGGAACGTACGGGATGGCGCTGCGCGATTCCGACCCGGCGGAGGTGGGCGGCTACCGCATCGAGGACCGCCTCGGCTCCGGCGGCATGGGTGTGGTCTACCTGGCCCGCTCGGCCTCGGGCCGGCGCCTCGCGATCAAGGTCGTGCACAGCCAGTACGCCGACGACGACGAATTCCGCACCCGTTTCCGCCGCGAGGTGGCCGCCGCCCGCCAGGTCAGCGGAGCCTTCACGGCCCCCGTCGTGGACGCCGACGCCGACGCCCCGCATCCCTGGATGGCCACCCTCTACATACCGGGTGCGGACCTCGGCACCCATGTCCGCGAGCACGGCCCGCTCCCGCTGCCCCGACTGCGCGGTCTCGCCGCCGGCCTCGCCGAGGCCCTGCGTGACATCCACCGTGCCGGAGTCGTCCACCGCGACCTGAAGCCGGCCAACGTGATGCTCGCCGAGGACGGCCCCCGCGTCATCGACTTCGGCATCTCCCGCGCCGCCGAGTTCGCCGCCTCCGACGTCCTCACCCAGACCGGCCGCGTCATGGGCACCCCGCCCTTCATGTCCCCGGAGCAGTTCGCCTCTCCCCAGGACGTCGGCCCGGCCGCCGACATGTTCTCCCTCGGCTCGGTCCTCACCTACGCCGCCACCTGCCGCGGCCCCTTCGACAGCCCGAGCCCGTACGAGACGGCCCTGCGGGTCGTCGAGGGCGAGCCGGACCTCACCGGCGTCCCGGACGAACTGCTGCCCTTCGTCCGGATCTGCCTGGAGAAGCACCAGAAGTCCCGCCCCGCCGCGCACGAACTGTTCACGCTGCTGCGCGAGGGCGGCACCCCCGGCCCGCGCCCCGCGCACGCGGCGCACCCCGTGCGTCCGTGGCCCGGTGCCCGGCCGACCGAGCCGGCCGTCACCGCGTGGCCCGACGCGGCCCGCACCGAGCGCGGCGAAACGTCCCACCAGTTGCCGGCGGAGGCGGACTCCGGGCCGGACGAGGAGCAGCGCCCCGGCCTCGACATAACCCCGACCGAACAGTCCCGGCCACCGCGCGACCCGGCCGGGACGCCGCCCGGGGCCGAGCGCACCCGAAGCCGCCGCAGACCCGCCCTGCTCCTGGTCTCGGCCGCCGTGGCCGTCGCACTCACCGCGATCGTCACCACCACCGTGACCCTGATCCGCGACGACGACCGCTCGGCCCCGTCCGACGGCCCGGCCTCGTCCACCGCCGGGGCGGCCGGCCTCCCCAAGGGCTGGAAGCCCTGGGTCGCCACGGCGAAGGCCCCCGGGACGGGCGAGGGCGGCCTGGGCGGCGTCGACACGTCCTTCAAGGGCTGCTCCGTCGTCGACACCTCCCTCGTGTGCGCCGGCTCCGACCTCATGGCCACCCGCTTCGGTCTCGCCGACGGCCGCAACACCTGGAGCCGACCCGTCGACTCCACACCCGACGGCGCCTCCGGCAACGAGGGCGCGCTCATCGGCACCGGCGACGGACGTGTCTACGGCTACGGGGCCGAGGACGCCGCAGGCACCAGCGGCGTGGGGTCCAGCTACACGGTCCACGCCCTGGCCGCCGCAACCGGCAAGGAGCTCTGGCGGACCCCGACCGGCAGCGGCGAGATGGCGGTCGTCCCCGACGGCCCCGGGGGCGCCGCCACGTCCGTGCCCGAGGGTGTCGTCACCTTCTACGGATCACAGGGCGACCAGTACGCCCTGCTCGACGCGGAGACCGGCGAGGTCCGCTGGCGGCGGCCGAAGCCGGGCGACCAGGGCGACTGCATGCTGGACTCGGCGGCCGGCCGCGCCTACCTGATCTGCACGGCCGAGCTGGAGGACGGGAAGACCTTCGACACCAGCGTCTCCGAGATCGACCCGGCCACGGGCAAGCCCCGCTGGACCGTCGAGGCCGAAGGCTCCCTGCAGATGCTCGGCCGGCAGGGGGAACACCTGGTGTTCACGGACGGCGTGTCCATGACCCGCGGCCTCACCCTGATCGACGCCGCCTCGCACAAGCTCACCGTGCGCCGGCTGGCGCAGCCCCGGCCCGAGGCGTCGAGGGCGTACCTGGTCCGCGGGATCGTCTACTTCACGCGCACCAGCGGCGGCGTCCGCGCCGTCTCGCCGCGCACCGGGCGCACGCTGTGGGAATCCAACACCACCCTGGAGCGGCAGGGGCCGCCGACCGCCTCCGCCACCCGCGTGTACTTCGCGTCGCCCAGCGGCCGCCTCGCCGCCCTGAACGCGCGCAGCGGCAAGGTCGAGGCCACGAGGGACGGCCGCGACGACGGCGGCCGGGTCGACAGCCTGCTCGTCACCTCCGGGGCACAGCTCCTCCTCGTCGGCGACGCCCTGTACATCCCCTACGGCGTCCGCTCCGTCTACACCGTCGACGTACGCGATCTCTGACACCGGGCGGACCCCGTACACGACTCAGGGCCGGGTCGGAGAAATGATCCTCCGAGCCGGCCCTGAACCGAATGGAGCGGGCGACGGGAATCGAACCCGCGTAGCTAGTTTGGAAGACTAGGGCTCTACCATTGAGCTACGCCCGCACAGCACGCGCCGCAGGTCGGGTGACCGCGGCACTGAAGGCATCGTAGCGGGTCGGCCCCCTGCGTCGCACACCGCATTCCCGTCGGAGCGGACGCGGCGCGGACCCTGTGGAAATGCGGCGGCCACATCGCCGGTCGGCATGTACCCTACGTCTCGCACCAGACGGGGTGTGGCGCAGCTTGGTAGCGCGTCCGCTTTGGGAGCGGAAGGCCGTGGGTTCAAATCCCGCCACCCCGACCAGCCACCCGATCATCTCGCGTGATCGCCCATCCGATCACTCAGGTGATCGCCTTTTGGGCGGTGTAGGCGCTGCCGTTACTATGCAAGCTGCACGCCCGTGTGTCTCAGCGTCTGAAGTCTCCGGGCGGCGAAATCCGCCGGGCCGTTCTGGCCCCGGCAGAAACCAAGAAGTCAGCCACAAGGAGACCGAACCGTGAAGAGCGCCGTGGAGACCCTGAACCCGACCCGGGTTCGGCTGACTGTCGAGGTGCCCTTCGAGGAGCTCAAGGACAGCCTCGACGCGGCGTACAAGAAGATCAACCAGCAGGTCACGGTGAAGGGCTTCCGCAAGGGCAAGATCCCTGCCCGTGTCATCGACCAGCGCTTCGGCCGCGGTGCGGTGCTGGAGGAGGCGGTCAACGACGCGCTTCCCAAGTTCTACACCGACGCGGTCAACGAGGCCGAGCTCAGCGTGCTGGGCCAGCCCGAGGTCGACATCACGGAGCTGAAGGACGGCGAGACGCTGAACTTCACCGCCGAGGTCGACATCCGCCCCTCCATCGAGATCCCGGACTTCTCCGGCATCGAGGTCGAGGTCGACGCGGTCGAGGTCACCGACGAGGACGTAGACAAGGCCGTCGAGGAGCTGCGCGAGCGCTTCGCCTCCACCGCCCCGGTCGAGCGTGCCGCCGAGGACGGCGACGTCGTCACGATCGACCTGCAGGCCAAGGTCGACGGCGAGGTCCTGGAGGACGGGGTCGCCGACGGCGTCTCCTACACCATCGGCTCCGGCGAGCTGCTGGACGGCATCGACGACGCCGTGAAGGGCGTGGAGGCCGGTGGCGAGGCCACCTTCACCTCCGAGCTCAAGGGCGGCTCCGCCGCCGGCAAGGAGGCCGAGGTCACCGTCAAGGTCACCCAGGTCGCCAAGCGTGAACTGCCCGAGCTGGACGACGAGTTCGCGCAGCTCGCCTCCGAGTTCGACACCATCGAGGAGCTCCGCGCGGACAGCCGCAAGCGCCTCGAGAACATGAAGCAGTACGACCAGGCCACGCAGGCCCAGGAGCGCGTCCTGGAGAAGCTGCTCGAGCTGGTCGAGGTCCCGGTCCCCGAGAAGCTGCTCGAGGACGAGATCAACACCCGCAAGCACAACCTCGAGCACCACCAGCTCGGCCAGATGGGCCTCGACCTCGCGAAGTACCTGGAGATCCAGGGCAAGAGCGAGGAGGAGTTCGACGCCGAGACCAAGGAAGCCGCGGTCAAGGGCATCAAGACCCAGTTCGTGCTCGACGAGCTCGTCAAGCAGGAGAAGCTGAACGTCAACCAGGAGGAGCTCACCGAGCACCTCATGCGTCGTGCGGCCTCCTCCGGCATGTCCCCCGACCAGTTCGCCCAGGCGGTCGTCGAGGGCGGCCAGGTTCCGCTCCTGGTCGGCGAGGTCGCCCGCGGCAAGGCCCTGGCCGTCGTGGTCGAGAAGGCCACGGTCAAGGACACCAACGGCGAGATCATCGACCTCGACGACGAAGAGGACGAGACCGAGTCCGCCGAGGCCTCCGCCGAGGAGACCCCGGCCGAGTCCGCCGAGGAGAAGACCGAGGGCTGAGCCCCGGTCGCGGTGAGTTCGTGAGGAAGGCCCCGGGGCGTGCAGCCCCGGGGCCTTCCTGCCACCCGCGAGGGCGGCTCGCCCCCGGGCGCGCGGGGAACTGCGCGACAGGCCCCCACGCGCCCGCAGCCGCCCACCGGAAGATCCGCCCACGGCGAGATGGCACGGTCCCACGGCGGAGCCCGTCGCGCTACGCCCCCGGCGAACACTCCCATCTCCGGGATTCCCCGAAGGGACCCGCGCGTTAGGGTCCATGAATACGAGGGCAGTGGAGTCCCCGAACGGCTCCTAGCCCCTAGGGAAACGTGAGACGGCCCGGCGCCGTCGTAAGACGAGCAGGTGGATACGTGACGAATCTGATGCCCTCAGCCGCCGGCGAGCCTTCCATCGGTGGTGGCCTCGGCGACCAGGTCTACAACCGGCTGCTCAACGAGCGGATCATCTTCCTCGGCCAGCCGGTCGACGACGACATCGCGAACAAGATCACCGCGCAGCTGCTGCTCCTTGCCGCCGACCCGGACAAGGACATCTACCTGTACATCAACAGCCCCGGCGGTTCCATCACGGCCGGCATGGCGATCTACGACACCATGCAGTTCATCAAGAACGACGTGGTCACCATCGCCATGGGCCTCGCGGCCTCGATGGGCCAGTTCCTGCTCAGCGCCGGCACCCCCGGCAAGCGCTTCGCGCTGCCGAACGCCGAGATCCTGATCCACCAGCCCTCCGCCGGCCTCGCCGGTTCGGCCTCGGACATCAAGATCCACGCCGAGCGGCTGCTGCACACCAAGAAGCGCATGGCCGAGCTGACCTCGCAGCACACCGGCCAGTCGGTCGAGCAGATCACCCGCGACTCGGACCGCGACCGCTGGTTCGACGCCTTCGAGGCCAAGCAGTACGGCCTCATCGACGACGTCATCCCCACGGCCGCCGGTATGCCGGGCGGCGGCGGCACCGGGGCCTGAGCGGTCCCCACGGGGCCTGTGGCGCCCCGTGAGGCCCACGGAGCCCTCCCGGGCCCCAGCGACCCCAGACAGCCCCAGCCGACCGCCTCAGCCCTTTTCAGGAGACACCGTGAACCAGTTCCCCGGCAGTGGGATCTACGACCGTATGCACGCCGTGCAGGACATGAGCGGCTCGCAGGGCCGCTACACCGGCCCCCAGGCCGAGTCCCGCTACGTCATTCCGCGCTTCGTCGAGCGCACTTCCCAGGGCATCCGCGAGTACGACCCGTACGCGAAGCTCTTCGAGGAGCGCGTGATCTTCCTCGGCGTCCAGATCGACGACGCCTCCGCCAACGACGTCATGGCGCAGTTGCTGTGCCTGGAGTCGATGGACCCCGACCGTGACATCTCGGTCTACATCAACAGCCCCGGCGGCTCCTTCACGGCGCTCACCGCGATCTACGACACGATGCAGTACGTGAAGCCGGACATCCAGACGGTCTGCATGGGCCAGGCCGCCTCCGCCGCCGCCGTCCTGCTGGCCGCCGGTACGCCGGGCAAGCGCATGGCCCTGCCGAACGCGCGCGTCCTGATCCACCAGCCGTACAGCGAGACCGGCCGCGGTCAGGTCTCCGACCTGGAGATCGCCGCGAACGAGATCCTGCGGATGCGCTCGCAGCTGGAGGAGATGCTGGCCAAGCACTCCACCACGCCGGTCGAGAAGATCCGCGAGGACATCGAGCGCGACAAGATCCTCACGGCCGAGGACGCGCTGAGCTACGGCCTGATCGACCAGATCATCACCACCCGGAAGATGGACAACTCGAGCCTGCGCTGAGGCGAGAGGCAGTGACGTCTGCCGCCCCTTGGCACGGTTTGACCGGGTTCACGTCAAGGCGAACCGTGCCAAGGGGGGCCCGAACGGGGGGCCCGGCAAGGTACCGTCGACATAAGGCAGCACCAGGAGTCCGCTGGACGTCGACGTCCAGGAGTCTCCCAGGCGAAGGGGAAGCACACCGTGGCACGCATCGGTGACGGCGGCGATCTGCTCAAGTGCTCGTTCTGCGGCAAGAGCCAGAAGCAGGTCAAGAAGCTCATCGCAGGGCCCGGTGTGTACATCTGCGACGAGTGCATCGACCTCTGCAACGAGATCATCGAGGAAGAGCTCGCGGAGACCAGCGAGGTCCGCTGGGAGGAACTCCCGAAGCCCCGCGAGATCTACGAGTTCCTCGAGGGCTACGTGGTCGGCCAGGAGGCCGCCAAGAAGGCCCTCTCCGTAGCGGTGTACAACCACTACAAGCGAGTCCAGGCCGGCGAGAACGGCGGGGCGAACGGCCGTGACGACGCCATCGAGTTGGCGAAGTCCAACATCCTGCTCCTCGGTCCCACGGGCTCCGGCAAGACCCTCCTGGCGCAGACCCTCGCGCGCATGCTGAACGTCCCCTTCGCGATCGCCGACGCCACGGCACTCACGGAGGCCGGATACGTCGGCGAGGACGTGGAGAACATCCTGCTCAAGCTGATCCAGGCGGCCGACTACGACGTCAAGAAGGCCGAGACCGGGATCATCTACATCGACGAGATCGACAAGGTCGCGAGGAAGAGCGAGAACCCCTCGATCACGCGCGACGTCTCGGGCGAGGGTGTCCAGCAGGCGCTGCTGAAGATCCTGGAGGGCACCACGGCCTCGGTCCCGCCGCAGGGCGGCCGCAAGCACCCCCACCAGGAGTTCATCCAGATCGACACGACGAACGTGCTGTTCATCGTGGGCGGTGCCTTCGCCGGTCTCGAGAAGATCATCGAGTCCCGGGCGGGGGCCAAGGGCATCGGCTTCGGCGCGCAGATCCGCTCCAAGCGCGAGATGGAGTCCAAGGACCAGTTCCAGGAGGTCATGCCGGAGGACCTGGTCAAGTTCGGCATGATCCCCGAGTTCATCGGCCGCCTCCCGGTCATCACCTCGGTCCACAACCTCGACCGCGAGGCCCTGCTCCAGATCCTCGTCGAGCCGCGCAACGCGCTCGTCAAGCAGTACCAGCGCCTCTTCGAACTCGACGGCGTGGAGCTGGACTTCGAGCGCGAGGCCCTCGAGGCGATCGCCGACCAGGCCATCCTCCGCCAGACCGGCGCGCGCGGCCTGCGCGCCATCATGGAGGAAGTCCTCCAGGGCGTGATGTACGAGGTCCCGTCCCGCAAGGACGTGGCCCGGGTCGTCATCACGGCGGACGTTGTCCAGTCGAACGTCAACCCGACCCTGATCCCGCGGGATGCGCGGGGGCGGGGGCCGGGGGAGCAGAAGACGGCGTGACACAGACCTAAGACGTAAAGGGAAGGGCCCCGGTCGATGACCGGGGCCCTTCCCTTTGTGCTACCGGTTTCGTCAGACCTTGACCCGGATCTCCGGGCGCATCTTGGTCGTGATGTCGATGGCGGTGTCCTTGGAGATGCTCCCGCTGACCTCACCCGGTGACACCATGGCGATGGTGCTGTAGTCGGCCCAGGCGCAGAACCAGTCGGTCTTCTCCTTCTTGGCCGCCGGGTCCTGCCCCTTGGCCGCCTGGCACTTCATGACCGCGCCGTCGAGGTCCGCCTCTTCGGGCTCACCGATCAGCTCGGTCTTGCTGCCGCTGCTGGAGGAGGAGCTCTTCTGGGACGACTTCTTGAGGTTGGCGAAGAATGCGTCCAGAGACGCCTCAGGGTCCGAGACCTCACCGTAGACGCCGACGAACGTGACCCCCTTGGCCGTTGCCATCTGGGCGGCCGAGGAAGGGTCGTCGGGGTCGTACTTGCTGATGTCCATCGTCGAGTAGGAGCCCACCAAGGACTTGGCGTTCTTGACGCCGGTCTTCTCCAGCTCGGTGGCGGAGTCGTCGCCGACGGTCTGCCCGTCCTTAGTGACGCGGTTGTACTCGCCGAGAACCTTCGCCGGCGTAGCCAGCTTGTGCGGACCGTCGTCCTCCAGGGCGCCCGCGCCGCCGCCCCCGCCGATCACGAAGTACGCGCCCACGCCGATCGCCGCCACGACCGCGACCGCGCCGATGATCAGGCCCGTCTTCTTCTTGCCGCCGCCCGGGGCCGGGGGCTGGGGGACGCCGTAC
>NZ_JAIGQA010000188.1:0-15180 GCF_019733245.1 Streptomyces sp. WAC04114 | reverse complement strand
GGTCGGGATGCTGGGGTTCACGCTGCTGGGGCTGGGATTGTGCGTGCTGGTGCCGCAGACGTTCGCGGCGGCCGGGAGGCTGTTCCCGGGGGCGTCGGACGCGGCCGTGGCACGGCTCAATGTCTTCAACTATGTGGGGTTCTTGATCGGTTCGCCGTTGGTCGGGGCGCTCGGGGATCTGTGGAGCTACCGCGGGGCGATGCTGGTGCCGATGGTGTTGGTGCTGGTGACGCTGGTGTACGCCCGGTCGTTCGCGGCTCAACCGGACCGATACGGTGGCGGGCATGAGCGGCCGCGCACAGCTGATGTGGGACGAGGCAGTAACGGGCTATGACTTCGGTCCCGGGCACCCGATGGACCCGGTCCGGCTCGCCCTGACCCGGAGACTGGTCGACGCCTTCGGGCTCGACCGTGAGGTGGAGGTCGTCGCCGCGAAGACGGCCGGGGAGTCGACGCTGCGGCTCGTCCACCGCCAGGACTACATCGAGGCGGTGAAGGCCGCGTCGGCGGATCCGGGAGCGGCGGACCAGTCGTACGGGCTGGGGACCATGGACGACCCGGCGTTCGCCGGGATGCACGAGGTGTCGTCGCTGATCGCCGGGCAGTCGGTGGGTGCGGCGGAGGCCGTATGGCGGGGTGAGGCGCTGCACGCGGTGAACTTCGCGGGCGGGCTGCACCACGCGATGCCGGGTGGTGCGTCCGGGTTCTGCATCTACAACGACGCCTCGCTGGCGATCGCGCGGCTGCTGGAGCTCGGGGCGGAGCGGGTCGCGTACATCGACGTCGACGTGCATCACGGGGACGGGGTCCAGGCGGCGTTCTGGGAGGACCCGCGGGTGCTGACGATCTCGCTGCACGAGCATCCCCAGACGCTGTTCCCGCAGACCGGGTGGCCGGGGGAGACCGGGGCGGACTCCGCGGAGGGCTCGGCGGTGAACGTGGCGCTGCCGGCCGGGACGGGGGACGCGGGGTGGCTGCGAGCGTTCCACGCGGTCGTGCCGGAGCTGATCGCCGACTTCCGGCCGCAGGTGCTCGTGACGCAGCACGGGGCCGACACGCACTTCGAGGATCCGCTGGCGCACCTTGCGGTGTCGCTGGACGCGCAGCGGGCGGTGCAGGTGGCCTGTCACGACCTGGCGCACGAGTACGCCGACGGGCGGTGGGTGGCCCTGGGCGGGGGCGGTTACGCGGTGGTCGACGTGGTGCCGCGCTCGTGGACGCACCTGGTCGCGATCGCGGCCGGGCGGGCCGTGGAGCCCGAGGCGATGATCCCCGAGGGCTGGCGTCAGGAAGTGTTCGCGAAGACGCGGCAGTTGGCCCCGGCGCGGATGACGGACGGTCGCTGGCCCGTGGCCTGGTCGGGCTGGGACGCGGGCTACGACCCGGCGGACCGGCTGGACCAGGCGGTACTGGCGACCCGGCGGTCGGTGTTCCCGCTGCGGGGGCTGCTGGCGTGAGGGGGTGCCGCCGGGCGTAGGCCGACCGTGCGGTGTTCGCGAGTTCTCGGGACAGGGGGAGTTCCGGTCACGCACGATCTTCTTGTGCTGACCACCGAAGCCCTGCGCGCGCATCTGGTGGGCGCTCGGCTCGCCGGGACGGTGGCGACCACGCGGGAGAAGAGCCTGCGCAGTTACCGGCTCTTCGCTGCCCGGGACCCCCGGGTGCTGCTCGGTATCGATCCCGAAGGCGCCTGGGGGCAGCGGGAGTTGATCGATCTGATGGCGGACCGGTGTGGTGTTTCGGCCGATTCCCGGCTGGTTTCCGGCCAGGATGTGATCGATCCGGAGCGGACCCTGGCGGCGCTGGACGCCTTCGCGGAACGCCTCGCCGAGGCCGCCGGGCGGGGTGCTCCGGTGCTTCTCGGGACCGGCCACCCGCATCGGCTGCTCGATTTCTACGGCGCTCTGGCAGACGCGCTGTCGGCGGCTGGATGTGCTGTTCTCACCCCGGCGCAGGGTCGCCGTGTCGACATAACGACCCGGTTCGGCCTACGTACGTACAACCTCGACTACGTACGAGGAGTCGCGCTGGTGCGGACCCCGGGTGGGGAACGCCCCGGTTGTGAGCCCGGCGCACATACGCACTCACCTCTCCCGGTTCGTACCGTACTGGCCGCTTGTGCGGAGGCCGGCGGGCCCCTTCCCGAGCTGGTGATCGGGGACCACGGGTGGGTCTGCGGGGCAGGTCAGCTGGGGTTCGAGGCCATCGGGCCGGCCGATACGGACGACCCGGCGCTGTTCGTGGGGGAGGCCGAGGGGTCCGTGGCCGTGGCCGTTCCACTTGATGACGGCGTGCGGTCCGATTACTACCTGCCGCTTACCCGCTACGTACTCAATCGGGCGTGTCTGTCACAGTAGGCCGCCGATGGGTGCACCTCTTCCCCACTCGCATCACTGGCACCTACATTGGGGAGTGAGCACGCAGCGACGAAGAGTCACCGGAAGGGGAAGCCGGTGGCCGTCGAGTGCGGAAGGTTCAGGTGTGTCATGGCTGCAGCTGGCGAGAGGCCTCTGAACGAGGTTCAGTTCCTTACCGTGGCGGAAGTCGCCTCGGTGATGCGAGTGTCGAAGATGACCGTGTACCGGCTGGTGCACAGCGGTCATCTGCCCGCGATCCGTGTGGGGCGGTCCTTCCGCGTCCCGGAGCAAGCGGTTCACGAGTACCTCCGCGAGAGTTACGTGGGGGTGGAAACCGCCTGACGGCAGGGCCGGGGCGATCCCCACAGGGCACTCGGGATCCCCCGGCCTCCTCGATTACGACCTCAGCGCTCGGACGGGTAGGCTGGCCCCTCGTAGGTCGTATGGGCCCATGGCGCCCAAACACCGAGTGATGAGAAGTGAGCGAGGGTAGTCGTGGGCTCTGTTATCAAGAAGCGGCGCAAGCGGATGGCGAAGAAGAAGCACCGCAAGCTGCTCAAGCGCACGCGCGTTCAGCGTCGCAACAAGAAGTAAGTTCGCGACGCGCGAGCCGCGAAAGCGTTGCGTGTGGCCCCCCACCCACCGGTGGGGGGCCACACGCATATCCGGACCCGCGGCCGCGGTCCCGTGCTCCTGCGTCCGGCTGCTTCGGTCACTTCGCGCATCGGGCGGTCATCACAGCGCAACGACAACCCGCTAAGTTGGCCCCACGGGGGAACGCGGCGGGGGGTAAGACGTTCTGGAAGGAAGGCGCTGATCTTGGGCAAGGTCGTGCTCGTGACCGGAGTGGCCCGCCAGCTGGGAGGCCGGTTCGTCAGGCGGATCCAGCGGGACCCCGAGGTGGACCGGGTCGTCGCCGTGGACGCGGTGCCGCCCGAGCACCACCTGGGCGGTGCGGACTTCATCCAGGCCGACATCCGGCAGCCGGGGATCGCGCGGGTGCTCGCCGAGACGGGCGCCGACACGATCGTGCACCTGGACGTGACGGGCACGCCGCTGGGCAGCGGCAACCGGGCCTCCCTGAAGGAGACCAACGTCATCGGCACCATGCAGCTGCTCGGTGCCTGCCAGAAGTCCCCGACCGTGCAACGGCTGGTCGTGAAGTCCAGCACGAACGTCTACGGCTCCGCGCCCCGCGACCCGGCCGTGTTCACCGAGACGACCCCGCCCAAGTCGCTGCCCAGCGGCGGCTTCGCCAAGGACACCGTCGAGGTCGAGGCCTATGTCCGCGGCTTCGCGCGCCGTCGGCCCGATGTGGCCGTGTGTGTGCTGCGGTTCGCCAACATCCTGGGCCCGACCGCGGACACCCCGCTCGCCTCGTACTTCGCGCTGCCGGTCCTGCCGACCGTCTTCGGTTACGACCCGCGGCTGCAGTTCGTGCACGAGGACGACGTGATCGAGGTGCTGCGGATCGGCTCGCACGAACCCCGGCGCGGCACGCTCAACAGCGGCACCTTCAACATCGCCGGCGACGGTGTGCTGCTGCTCTCCCAGTGCTCCCGGCGCCTCGGACGCCCCACCGTGCCCCTGCTGCTGCCGGCCGTCACGTGGGCGGGCTCGCTGGTGCGTACGCTGGGCATGACGGACTTCTCGCCCGAGCAGATCCGGCTGCTCACCCACGGCCGGGTGGTGGCCACGGGCCAGATGCGCGAGACGCTGGGATTCCAGCCCAAGTACACGACCGCGGAGACGTTCGCGGAGTTCGCCCGAAGCCAGGGCCCCGGACTTCTTCCGCCGGAGGCCCTTGCGGGGGCCGTCGACAGGATCGCCGACTCGCCCCTCGCGGGCGGCGGACACTCCCCGACGCAGAGCGCCAACTGAGGAGCGCATCAACGATGGCGGACGCCAAGGTCATTCCGTTCGACGACGACCGGTCCCGCGGGAGCGCCGTACAGCGCCCGCAGCGGCGCCGGGGCGCCGGGAACCGCCGCTCGGGCGCGGAGTCCGTGCCGGTACGCGAGGTGCAGCCCCTGCCCACCAGGGCTGCTCCGCAGGATGATGTTCCTGTGACTTCCGATGAACAGCCGCCGGAGCCTTCCCGGGACGGCGCGGGCGGGCTGGAACGGCGGATCGCGGGTGGCCTGGCCTTCCTGCGCCGCCGCCTCACCGGGGACTACGAGGTCGACGACTTCGGCTACGACGAGGAGCTCACCGACCAGGTCCTGATGTCCCTGCTGCGCCCGCTGTACGACACGTACTTCCGGGTCGAGGTGAAGGGCATCGAGAACATCCCGTCCGAGGGCGGCGCCCTGATCGTCGCCAACCACTCCGGCACACTGCCGATTGACGGCCTGATGATGCAGGTCGCCGTGCACGACAACCACCCGGCGGGCCGGCATCTGCGGCTCCTCGCCGCGGACCTGGTGTTCATGCTGCCGGTGGTCAACGAGCTGGCGCGCAAGCTGGGGCACACTCTTGCGTGCGCCGAGGACGCGTCCCGGCTGCTGGAACAGGGCGAGCTGGTCGGGGTGATGCCGGAGGGCTTCAAGGGCCTCGGCAAGCCGTTCGCGGACCGCTACAAGCTCCAGCGCTTCGGCCGCGGTGGTTTCGTCTCGACGGCGCTGCGCGCGGGGACGCCGATCGTGCCCTGCTCGATCGTCGGGGCGGAGGAGATCTACCCGATGATCGGCAACGCCAAGACGGTCGCGCGGCTGCTGGGCTTCCCGTACTTCCCGATCACGCCCACGTTCCCGTGGCTCGGGCCGCTCGGGGCGATCCCGCTGCCGACCAAGTGGACGATCCAGTTCGGCGAGCCGATCCCCACGGACGCCTATCCGCCGGAGGCGGCCGAGGACCCGATGCTGATGTTCAACCTGACCGACCAGGTCAGGGAGCAGATCCAGCACACGCTGTACAAGTTGCTGGTGCAGCGGCGGTCGGTGTTCTTCTGACGGCGACGTTCGCAACAGCCGACCGGTCGCTCGGAGCCGCCGGACGGAGTCCGGCGCAGCTGTCCGAAGCCCGCGGAGCGGTGCGAGGGCAGCAGACAGGAGAGGCCAAGTTGCTGGTGCAGCGGCGGTCGGTGTTCTTCTGATCGTGCGGCGGTGGTCGGTTCTTCTGAGGCTGCCCGCGTAGGCGGTCAGGCGTACGACGTTGGGGTGCCCCTTGCTCAAGGGGCACCCCAACGTCGCCGTCTAGTCCGCGTCCTCGCTTTCGATGCCCAGGCCGGGCAGCAGACCGGGCAGGAGCGGTGGGAGCGTCACATCCGGCTCGGGGACGGGTGTGCTGCCCTCCGCCGACGGAGAGGTGCTCGCCTCGCCGTCCTGGTCCTTCGGCGGGTCGAGGAGGCCGCCGGTGTTGCCGCCGAGCAGGCCGTCATCGTCGCTGCCGGAGCCGGCCGAGCGGCTGGGGCTGCCGCTGCCGGTGCGGCCCTCGTCGCTGTGCCTGCCGCCGCTGTCGCTGGGGCGGGCCGAGCGGTCGGTGCCGGAGGAGCCGCCGGGGGCCGACTCGGAGGCGCCGGGCCGCTTGCCGTCGCCGCCGCTCTTGGCCGGGGGCTCGGGCAGCAGGGACTCCAGCGGGGCGACGTCCTCGTCTATGGCGTCGAACACGGACGACACCTGCTCGCTGACGTCCCCGAGCTGGACGGGCAGTCGCTCGCGCAGTTCGCCCCAGGCCTGGCGGTGGGAGCGGGAGAACGCGGAAAGGGCCTGGATGGGGCCCAGCGAGTCCGGGTCGCGCTCGTACGCCTCGCTCAGCAGCCGGTGGCCCTCCGACGCGTCGTGCCGCATGCCGGACAGGGCACGGCGGATCTCGCCGAGGGACTCGTGGTCCAGGGGGCCGCTGCGGCCGCGCTCCATCAGGCGGCGTGCCTCGCCGAGCCGCGTGGATGCGTGGTCGAGGTAGACCCGGCCGCGCTCGTCCGACCCGTCGGCGAGGCCGAGCGTGACGTCCTCGATGCCGCGCTTGAGGCCGTAGAGCGAGTCGCCGGGCAGGGCGTCCGAGCTGGCGGCGGAGACTCCGCCGAAGGCGCTCGCCGCCACCCCTACGCTGAGTCCGCCCGCGGTGAGGCCCTTGGCGAGCCGGGAACGCGGCCGGAACTTCTTCAGCGAACTCGCGCGGTGCGCGCCGCGAGCCCGGGATCGCTGCTCGGGGACCGCGCTGTCCGTCGCCCCGCCGCCCGCGGTGCCCTCCTGGAGCATGGCCTCGAAAGCGGCCACCAGCTGGGCCCGCTGGACGACCTTGACCTCCGGGTCGAGCTCCGGCTTGGGCAGCGCGCCGAGTCCCGAGGCGAGCGCCAGATGGCGGTCCTGCTCGCTCGGTTCCGCGGCCGCCGGGGCCGGTGCCGATCCTTCGGGCTGCTCGGCCGCCGTGCCCTGCTCGAGCTGCTCCTCCAGGGCCTGGGCGAAGGCGTTCGCCCGCCGGTGCGCCGATACGTTCGCGATCACTGGCGGCACCTCCTCTCGTCATGACGGTCGACTCCCCAGGGGGTCCTGAGGGTTGCACACCCTGACCACGACCACACGATCGAGTGATCGGAGCCGGCCAGGGGGTGACCACAGGGAGCCTGCATCCCGCACAACGAGCGGCGCGGCACTTGGGTTACGGACACCGGCTCATCGGATGCCGAAGTCAACGAACCGTGACGGAACGTGAGTTGAATGTCGCCGAGCGTGCGGGTCGGTCAGCGGGCGTCTTCCGGGAGGAGCCGGGCGAGGGTGCGGACGGCCCGGTACTGGAGGGTCTTGATGGCGCCCTCGTTCTTGCCCATCACCCGGGCGGTCTCGGCGACGGAGAGGCCCTGGAGGAAGCGGAGCGTCACGCACTCCTGCTGCTGCGGGTTGAGCCGCCGTACGGCGTCGAGCAGGGCGGCGTTGGAGAGGGACTCCAGGACGGAGTCCTCGGGGGAGCGCTCGACCTCGTTGGCGTCGAGCATCTCGCCGGTGGTCACCTCGAGGCGGAAGCGGCTGGACTTGAAGTGGTCCGCGACGAGGTTGCGGGCGATGGTCACGAGCCAGGCGCCGAAGTCACGGCCCTGCCAGGTGAACGTGCCGATGCGGCGCAGGGCGCGCAGAAAGGTCTCGCTGGTGAGGTCCTCGGCGGTCGCCTTTCCTCCGACCCGGTAGTAGATGTACCGGTACACGGTGTCGCTGTACTGGTCGTAGAGGCGGCCGAAGGCGTCGGACTCGCCGGCCTGGGCGCGCTCCACGAGGTCCATCATCCGGGCGCTGTCGCTGTCCGCCGCCGGGCGGCGGGCGGTGGCCGCCCCGGACGGGCGGCCTCGTCTGCCGACCGCGGCGCTGCCGTCGGCCAGTGCGTAGCACGGGCCGACGGGCGCGGCGGTGGCGAATGCGGGGACGGCGTACGCGGTGGGGACGAAGCCGCGCAGCAGGTCTTGGACCGTTGCGCGCAGCGTAGCCAGGCCCGAGGCGTCAACCCCGACGTGTGGGTACACGGGACTCCCAGAGGCAGAGCTTCCATCACGTGCAGTGCGGGACCTTTCACCCGTCGTAGCGACGGAGGGGTACCGGTTTGCGTCTGAGGAGAATAACGCTTCGTGTAGGCCCTGCTACACCGAGTTGCTCAAATCATCGATTACGTCGCTTCCGTAACCGGTTGACGCCGAATCAAGTGCCGGAGGATGAGCGGTTGTTGATCGAAAAGGTTCGTATCGCGGCTGAGTCCGGGGCGTGTTGTGGCCGTGTGCAGCCAAGAGGACTGGATACGAGGTTGTGGGGGTACGCCAGTTGGATTTACGGCGATTGTCAGGCCGTAAACGATGGTGTCCCGGTTTGATCGGTTGGTCAGCGGCGCCGGCGGTGCAGGGCGATGGCGGCCGCGGTGCCGCCGGCGACCGCGCCGACGCCCGCCGCGGCCGGGATGCCGACCTTGGCGGCCTTGCGGCCCGTGCGGTAGTCGCGCAGCCGCCAGTCCAGCCGGCGGGCGTGCTTGCGCAGCTTGCTGTCCGGGTTGATGGCGTAGGGGTGGCCGACCAGCGAGAGCATCGGGATGTCGTTGTGCGAGTCGCTGTAGGCGGCGCAGCGGCCGAGGTCCAGGCCCTCGGCGGCTGCCAGGGCGCGGACGGCCTCGGCCTTCGCGGGGCCGTGCAGCGGTTCGCCGACGAGTTTGCCGGTGTAGACGCCGTCGACGGACTCGGCGACCGTGCCCAGGGCGCCGGTCAGGCCGAGGCGGCGGGCGATGACCGTGGCGATCTCGACGGGGGCGGCCGTCACCAGCCACACCTTCTGGCCGGCGTCCAGGTGGGCCTGGGCGAGGGCGCGGGTGCCGGGCCAGATGCGCTCGGCCATGTACTCGTCGTAGATCTCCTCGCCGATCGACTGCAGTTCGGCGACGCGGTGGCCCTGGACGATCGAGAGGGCCGAGTCGCGGGCCTCCTGCATGTGTTCGGGGTCCTCGATCCCGGCGAGGCGGAACCACGCCTGCTGCCAGGCGAACTTCGCGAGGTCGCGCGTCTCGAAGAACTTCCGTTTGTACAGGCCGCGTCCGAAGTGGAAGATCGCCGCGCCCTGCATGACCGTGTTGTCCAGGTCGAAGAACGCGGCGGCCCGGTCGTCGCCGTGCACCGGGAACTGTGGTTCCCCGGTCGTGCCGGCGACTTCCTGGGTGGACTTGCGGGCTGCCTCGGCCGAGGCCTCGCCTGCCAAAACGCTCCGCGCCGTGGCGGAGCGCCTACGGGGAGTGAGCCATCCTAGAGCGGCCATGGCGTGAGCATAGCCAGTTTGTTCGGGGGTTCCGGAGCCGGAACGTTCGGAGCCTGTGAACTCTCGGCAAGCGTGTCGTTAAAGATGCTGCGCGGGACGGGCGCGGTCGGCGTGTCCCCTGGCGCTTTCACGAGGGTTCCGCCCGGGCGCGGCCGCGCGACAATGGCCGACATGAGTCCCCTTTTCCGTCGCAGGCCCCCTCGGGACCGGCTCGTCACCCTGATCCGCAAGCCCGGCTGCCATCTGTGTGATGACGCACAGGTCGTTGTGGAGAAGGTGTGCGGTGATCTCGGAGTCCCCTGGGAGCAGAAGGACATCACCGAGGATCGGGAACTGCACGACCAGTACTGGGAGCAGATCCCGGTCGTGCTGGTGGACGGCAGGCAGCACACGTTCTGGCGCGTGAACGAGGACCGCCTGCGCAAGGCGCTGACCGACTGATCCCGTCCGCGGTGAGCGACTGACCGATCAGTCCAAAGTGGCCGTCGAGTCGCTTAGGATCGATGGTGACTTGGTCTCGGGGGCGGGATTCACTGAGGAGAGTGTGCGGTTTTGCCCCCGAAAGACAAGGAACGGTGGTGCGTATGCGCCGGTTCCCTGCGCGTGCGCCGGGGGCGCGTGACCCCGGTCACGTTGGCCGGGCAAATCGGACACCATCTTTGTGCACGCGTTCACAAAGACATAGCCTGCATTCGACGGGGCGGTCATGTAGGGACGTATGACCGCCTACAGCCCCGCTCTACCCGCAGGAGCATCGTGGCAACTGGCCGAACTCACCGACCGGCGACCCGCAGCCGAGGGATTCCCGAGGCCACCGTCGCCCGGCTTCCGCTGTACCTCCGCGCTCTGACCGCGCTGTCGGAGCGCTCGGTCCCCACGGTCTCCTCCGAGGAGCTCGCGGCCGCGGCCGGGGTCAACTCCGCGAAGCTGCGCAAGGACTTCTCCTACCTCGGCTCCTACGGGACCAGGGGTGTCGGCTACGACGTCGAGTATCTCGTGTACCAGATCTCCCGCGAACTGGGGCTCACCCAGGACTGGCCGGTTGTGATCGTCGGTATCGGTAACCTCGGCGCCGCCCTCGCCAACTACGGCGGGTTCGCCTCCCGCGGATTCCGGGTCGCCGCGCTGATCGACGCCGACCCCGCGATGGCCGGCAAGCCCGTCGCCGGGATCCCGGTGCAGCACTCCGACGACCTGGAGAAGATCATCCAGGGCAACGGCGTGTCGATCGGTGTCATCGCCACCCCCGCCGGTGCCGCCCAGGCGGTCTGCGACCGGCTCGTGGCCGCCGGTGTCACCTCCATCCTGAACTTCGCGCCGACCGTGCTGTCCGTCCCCGAGGGCGTCGACGTGCGCAAGGTCGACCTCTCCATCGAGCTGCAGATCCTCGCCTTCCACGAGCAGCGCAAGGCCGGGGAGGAGGCCGCCGCCTCCGACGGTGGCGTCCCTACCGCCGCCGCCCGCAGCGACTCCACCGACCAGGGGCCCGACGGGGACATGCCCGCCGTGATGCCGGCATGAGCCTCCTCGTCGTCGGACTCAGCCACCGCAGCGCCCCGGTCAGCGTGCTGGAGCGGGCCGCGCTGAACGCGGACGCGCAGGTCAAGCTGCTCCAGGACACGGTCGCCGCCGAACCGGCCACCGAGGCCGCGGTGCTGGCCACCTGCAACCGCATCGAGCTCTACGCCGACGTGGACAAGTTCCACGCCGGTGTCGCCGAGCTGTCCACGCTGCTCGCCCAGCACAGCGGCGTCGGCCTGGAGGAGCTCACCCCTTATCTCTACGTGCACTACGAGGACCGGGCCGTCCACCACCTGTTCTCGGTGGCCTGCGGGCTGGACTCGATGGTCGTCGGCGAGGGGCAGATCCTCGGCCAGATCAAGGACTCCCTGGCCCGGGCGCAGGACCTGCAGTCCGCCGGCCGGCTCCTGAACGACCTGTTCCAGCAGGCCCTGCGGGTCGGCAAGCGCGCCCACTCCGAGACCGGCATCGACCGCGCCGGCCAGTCCCTGGTCACCTTCGGCCTGGAGCAGCTGGCCCGGGGCGGGGACGTACAGCAGTGGGCGCGGGGCAAGAAGGCCCTGGTCATCGGTGCCGGGTCGATGTCCTCCCTGGCCGCCGCCACGCTCGCGCGGGCCGGGGTCGCTGAGATCGTCGTCGCCAACCGCACCGTCGACCGCGCCGAGCGCCTCGCCCAGATCCTGATGGACGGCGACGACACGGACGTGGCGGCCCGCGCGGTACCGATGGAGTCGGTGCCGGCCGAGCTGACACGTGCCGACGTCACCGTCTCCTGCACGGGTGCGACGGGCCTGGTCCTGACGGCCGAGTCGGTCGCCGAGTCGGTCGAGGGCCGTACGCCCGCGCCGGCCGCCGGGCCCGGCGAGGACGGACCGGGGGCGCCGGGCGGCGAGTCCGGCCCCGCGACCGGTTCCGGGGAGCGGCGCGGCGGTGCGTCGGGCACCAGCCTCGGCAGCGAGGACGGCTGCCCGCTCGACCTCTCCGCGGTGCAGGGCACCGCCGGGTTCTCCGTGCTGGGCGAGGCCGCCGTGGCCGGGATGGCCGCCGCCGACCTCGAACAGCACGCGGCGTGGGTGGACAACGGCTCGGTGGGCGGCGACCGGCGCGCCGGGGGCGGTACGGCCCGGGCGGGACAGACCGGCACGCTCGACCCGGCCGCGGACACCGACGCCATCGCCGCGCTCGCCGCGACCGTCGCCACCGTCGGCCGGATCCCCGAACGGCGCCGGCCCGAGCCGGTCGAGGAGCCGCAGCGGCCCGAGCCCGTGCTCTTCCTGCTCGACCTGGCGATGCCGCGCGACATCGACGCCGCCGTGCACCGGCTGGCCGGGGTGCGGCTGGTGGACATCGAGTCGCTGGCGGAGGCCTCCGCGGGCGCTCCGATGGCTGCCGATGTGGACCAGGTACGGCGTATCGTCTCCGACGAGGTCGCGGCCTTCGGGGCAGCACTGCGGGCCGCGCACATCACGCCGACCGTGGTCGCCCTGCGCACCATGGCCGCCGATGTCGTGGCCGGCGAGATCGCCCGGCTGGACGGCCGGCTGCCCGGTCTCGACGACAAACACCGAGCGGAGATCACCCAGACCGTGCGGCGCGTGGTCGACAAACTGCTCCACGCGCCGACCGTGCGGGTCAAGCAACTCGCGGCCGAACCCGGCGGCGCCGGGTACGCGGACGCCCTGCGGACCCTGTTCGACCTCGACCCCGAGACGGTGGCCGCCGTCTCCCGGGCCGAGGACAGCACCACCGAGAAAGACCGAGGGCCGGCATGACTGATACGCGTGAGCCGCTGAGGCTCGGTACCAGGCGCAGCAGGCTCGCCATGGCCCAGTCCGGGCAGGTGGCGGAGGCCGTGAGCCGGGTGACCGGGCGGCCCGTCGAGCTCGTCGAGATCACCACGTACGGCGATGTCTCGCGTGAGGCGCTCGCCCAGATCGGCGGCACCGGCGTGTTCGTGACCGCCCTGCGCGACGCGCTCCTCAAGGGCGAGGTCGACTTCGCGGTGCACTCGCTGAAGGACCTGCCGACCACGCAGCCCGACGACCTGGTCGTCGCCGCCGTGCCGGTACGCGAGGACCCGCGGGACGTGATCGTCGCCCGGGACGCGCTGAAGTTCACCGACCTGCCCTCCGGGGCCCGCATCGGTACGGGTTCGCCGCGCCGCATGGCGCAGCTCAACTCGTACGCCCGCAGCCACGGCCTGGACATATCGACGGTCCCGATCCGCGGCAACGTCGACACCCGCATCGGGTTCGTGCGCAGCGGAGAGCTCGACGCCGTCGTGCTGGCCGCCGCCGGACTGAACCGGATCGGCCGCGGTGACGAGGTGACCGACTTCCTGTCGGTCGACACGGTTTTGCCCGCCCCCGGCCAGGGGGCCCTGGCGATCGAGTGCACCGCGGGCAACGCGGACCTCGTCGCCGCGCTCGCCGAACTCGACGACCCGTTCACGCGGATCGCCGTGACGGCCGAGCGATCACTGCTCGCCGCCCTGGAAGCCGGTTGCAGTGCCCCTGTGGGCGCGCTGGCCGACCTCCTGGCCGACGGGCAGATTGTCAAGGAAATGCGCCTGCGCGCCGTGGTCGGGACCACCGACGGCACGCGCATGGTGCAGCTGTCCACCACCGGTCCCGTGCCCGAGACGCACGACGGGGCAATGGCGCTCGGTCGCGAACTCGCGGCCGAGATGCTCGCCCAGGGCGCGGCCGGTCTGATGGGGGAGCGAGCACAGTGAGCCCCACCACCCTTTCCGCCGGTCCTGAACACGGGCACGTCACCTTCCTGGGTGCCGGACCCGGAGATCCGGGACTACTGACTCTGCGCGCCGTGGAGGCGCTGGCGCACGCCGACGTCCTCGTCGCCGAGCACGAGGTGCTCGACGTCGTACGTCAGCACGCCAGGCAGGGCGTGTCCGAAGTGCACACGGACCCGGATCCTTCCCAGGATCCTGCTCCGGGCACAGGAGCGCCCCAGCTGACGGTAGTTGACGGCACGTCAACCACCGTCGCCGCCCCCGCGGTGCGGGATGCCGCACATCTTGTCATGGAGGCCGCACGGGGCGGCAGGCGGGTCGTGCGTGCGGTGTCCGGGGACCCGGGCCTCGACACGTACGCCGCCGAGGAGATGCTGGCGTGCGCCGCCGCCGGGGTGCCCTTCGAGGTCGTCCCGGGCATCGCGAGCGCCGTCGGCGTGCCCGCGTACGCCGGTGTGCCGCTGCGCGACGCGCAGGGCGCGGACGTGCGGTTCGTGGACGCGCGGACGGCGTCGGACCGGTGCTGGACGGAGGTCGGGGCGTCGGACGGCACGGTCGTCGTGTCCACGACGCTGGACTCCGTCGCCGCGGCGGCCGGCGAGCTCGTCTCCGCGGGCCGCAAGCCGGACACTCCGATGACGGTCACCGTCGCCGGCACGACCACCCGGCAGCGCACCTGGAGCGCCACGCTCGGCACGATCGCGCAGACGCTGAAGCAGCTCAAGGTGCTGCCCTCGCCCGACGGCGGCCGGCCGGTGATAGCCGTGGTCGGTGAGCGTTCCGCCGCCGCCCAGCGCGACCAGCTCGCGTGGTTCGAGTCCAAGCCGCTGTTCGGCTGGAAGGTGCTCGTGCCGCGGACCAAGGAGCAGGCGGCGTCGCTCTCCGACCAGCTGCGGTCGTACGGGGCCGTGCCGCACGAGGTGCCGACGATCGCCGTCGAGCCGCCGCGCACGCCCCAGCAGATGGAGCGCGCGGTCAAGGGGCTCGTCACGGGCCGCTACGAGTGGATCGCCTTCACCTCGGTCAACGCGGTCAAGGCCGTGCGGGAGAAGTTCGAGGAGTACGGGCTCGACGCGCGTGCCTTCGCGGGCATCAAGGTCGCGGCCGTCGGCGAGCAGACGGCGAAGGCGCTGATCGCGTTCGGCGTGAAGCCGGACCTGGTGCCGAGCGGTGAGCAGAGCGCCGCAGGCCTCCTGGAGGACTGGCCGCCCTACGACCCGGTGTTCGACCCGATCGACAGAGTGTTCCTGCCGCGTGCCGACATCGCCACGGAGACGCTGGTCGCCGGGCTGATCGAGCTCGGCTGGGAGGTCGACGACGTCACGGCCTACCGGACCGTGCGGGCCTCGCCGCCGCCGGCGGAGACCCGCGAGGCGATCAAGGGCGGTGGCTTCGACGCCGTTCTCTTCACCTCGTCGTCCACCGTGCGGAACCTGGTCGGCATCGCCGGCAAGCCGCACAACGTCACCGTGATCGCGTGCATCGGCCCGGCCACGGCGAAGACCGCCGAGGAGCACGGGCTCCGGGTGGACGTCATGGCTCCCGAGCCGTCCGTCCACAAGCTGGCGGAAGCCCTGGCCGACTTCGGCGCGAAGCGGAGAGCTGCCGCTGTGGAGGCGGGGGATCCCGTGACGCGGCCGAGTGAGCGGCGGCCGGGGGCGCGGCGGAGGCGGTCGACGACCTGACCCGACCGGCCGGTCCCGGCCGACCTGACCCGACGAGTGGGGCGAACCGCGATCAGCGTGTTCGCCCCACTCGGGCTTTCGTCAGTGCGCGGAGGCGTACGGCAGGAAGCTCACCCAGGTGGTGGGGGTGAGGGCGAGGCGGGGGC